>JAUVPN010000154.1 GCA_030598645.1 Hyphomicrobium sp.
CCGATGACGTCATTCACGATGTCAATCAAGGCGAGCGACGCATCGGAACTGACAAGTTCCGCGCCTTCAACGCGCGCATGATGCACCATTATCGGGAACGGTTAGAAGACATCGCAATAATGGTGAGTACGAATGGCAGCCGCGCTGCCGCCGAGTTCAATGTCGACGGCACTTATATTACGACCGATAGCGGACTCCCCGAAGCCCGCGGCCAAATATATAGGTTGCCCGCAGGCACGTTTTTTGTCATTCGGGACGGGAAAATCGCTCGCGTTACCACGTATTACAATTTGACCGACTGGATCACCCAGGTCTCGGGCTGAGCTACAAGCGGCCCGTCAATAAACTGGACTTAAGCGCAATGCTGGTCACTCTACTGAGGTGCAAGCTGCACCGCGCCACCGTTACAGAGTGCGACCTTCACTACGAGGGCTCGCTAAGTATCGCTGCGGATTTGATTGAGGCTGCAGGCCTACTCGTTAACGAACGCGTTGAGGTCTACAATATCGACAATGGTGAACGCTTCGCCACGTACGTCATTGAGGGCAAATCGAGCTCCGGCGAGATCGGCTTGAACGGGGCTGCCGCGCGCAAGGCCTGCGTCGGCGATAAGATCATAATCTGCGCCTATTCGGCCATGACCGAAGAAGAGGCCAGTACGCACAAACCCCGCGTTATCATTATGGATGACGACAACAAGTTCGAGTGCGTCAGTAACAAATCCATAAACGAATAAGGGCCGCCGGAGATTTCCTGAAATGCCGATCGAGGTGACCTCGCTCACAGGCGATGAGATCAGACCGGTGCTACCCGCACTCGCCAAACTCCGCATCGTCGTGTTCCGTGACTGGCCCTACCTCTACGATGGCACGATCGAGTACGAGGAGACTTATCTGGCCAAGCTAGCAGGCGCCCAGGGTGCCGTTTGCGTTATAGCGCGGGATGGCGATGACATTATAGGCGCCTCGACGGCTGCTCCTATGATTGAGCACGCAGATGAGTTTGCGAAACCCTTCAAGGCCGCGGGCTATAATCTCAACGACATCTTCTACTGCGGTGAGTCTGTTCTACTAAAATCCCATCGCGGACACGGACTTGGCCACGCGTTCTTCGATCAACGCGAGGAGCATGCGCGGAAACTCGGCGGCTTCACACACTCCACATTTTGCCGCGTTGTGCGCAATGACGATCACCCTTTAAAGCCCGCCGATTATCGTCCGCTCGACAGCTTCTGGAAGAAGCGCGGATATGCGCCCATCGACGGACTTGTCGCACATTACGCATGGAAGGATATCGATCAGGCGGAAGAGACAGAACATCAAATGCAATTCTGGATGAAGGCTCTCTGGCCGCGTCGCGCACGGGAACGCGTATAGTCGTCAAATCGTCCTCAGCTGATCGCGGCGGAGCCGACAAGGGAAGTAGCCACTACTCATTGGAACAAAGGTGCTTATTCCGTGACCGAACGCAAATCCATTATGGTTGCAGCTGCACAATATCCCCTTGATCAGTTGGATTCGCTGGAAGCATGGCGCCGTAAGATCTTGCGGTGGGTAGAAGACGGCGCAGAGACCGGCGCTGAACTTCTCGTCTTTCCCGAGTACGCCGCAATTGAACAGGCAGCTACCTTTGGGCCGGATGTATCAGGTGACCTTGAGGCGACGCTTAAGGCCGTGGCCAATTTGACCCGCGAGCGCATTGCTTTCCACCAAGAACTCGCGGTTAGGTACGGGGTCCACATTCTCGTGGGCAGCGGGCCAGCAGGGAAAGGTAACGGACAATTTGTCAATGCCGCCCAACTCGTTACTCCGGAAGGCAGCGCCGGTGTTCAGGAAAAACTTGTAATGACGCCATTCGAACGCGACTGGGGCATTAAGCCGGGTCACCCGATCCGCGTCTTCGATACCCAGATTGGCAAGATTGGTATCGCTATCTGCTATGACAGCGAATTTCCTCTCCTGGGACGCGGAATGGCGGAAGCCGGTGCGGAGATGATCCTTGTCCCCTCGTGCACGGAACGCATATCGGGTTATCACCGCGTGCGCATCGGCGCGCGCGCACGCGCCCTTGAGAACCAGCTCGTTACCGTTCTGAGCCCAACCGTTGGCGAGGCGCTATGGTCCCCGGCCGTCGACCACAATACCGGGGCAGCCGGAATCTATTTGCCGTCCGAACAGATGCTGGCCGAGGACGGCATACTTGCAGAGGGCGCTATTAACAAACCCCAATGGGTAACGGCAAAGATTGACTTAGCCGGCCTGCGGCTCCTGCGTTCTGAAGGCGAGATGCGCAACTTCGCCGATTGGGATTGCCAGCCTGGCGCCTCATGCCTTTCAGGAAAGGTAGACGTGGTCAGGCTGTAATCCGACCGAAGACGGCTGACAATTATTCCAAAGCCCAGGTGATGGTTACATCCGCAAGAAGTTCCTGTGTGCCTCGCTCGATCGGCGCAGCCTCCGCACGCATCGCCATCGTGACCGGACGCGGCCCGGTTCCAATAACTCCCTCCGAAATTCTCAGCACCTCCCCAAGCTCCGCGCTAGCCGCGGCGGCATAAAGCTTGGCGCGCCGCAGCGCGTTGGCGACAGCCTCCTGGCGAGCTACATCGCGCAAGTTCGCAGCCTCGCTGACCTCAAATGTCAAACCCGCCATTTCATTGGCGCCGAGCGTTACGAGGTTGTCCAAGATTTCGCCCAGGCGCGCCAGGTCGCGCGCAGTAATTCGAATTTGGTTGGTCACACGGTAACCGCTGATGACCGATGGTTGACCCGCTTTCGCACGTGTCGAGCGCGGAGCAACGCGAAACTGCGCTGTTTGAATGTCAGCGGGTACGATGCCAGCGGACTTGAGACCGGTAATAACCTTCTCCATTACCTGCGAATTGCGCGACAGGGCTTCGCGGGCCGTCTCGGCTTCACTCGTCACGCCACTCGTGATTCTTGCCATGTCTGGCTCAGCCGTAACAGAGCCGCGGGCGTGTACCGTGATGGAACGTGGCACTTCATTGTCATCGGCGTGAGCTGAAAGCGAAGCTGTGACCAGGGCGAGCCCGGCAGTCAGCAGCGCGAGAATGAAAACGCTAGTACGCATCTTCTGCTCCTACTTAATGTAAGGTTCGAATAAGGAATAGTTGACCGATTATTCCTTTGAATTCGGCGGTTTCGGGACCGGAGCCAACTCTGGTATAGAGGCCACGCCCAAGAATAGCGGGCCCGTAGCTCAATGGTTAGAGCCGGCGGCTCATAACCGTCTGGTTGCAGGTTCGAGTCCTGCCGGGCCCACCATCTTCGCGCTTATGCTCATTGCGGCGTATGCAGGGCCGGGTTACGGAAACTTACCCTCTCAAGCCTCTTGTGGAAACTGAACCTGCCCCCTATGCGCCCCTTAAACATTCTCCTCCTCTCCGACGGCCGGCCCGGCAGCTACCACCTATCCGAAGGTATTATTCGTGCAATTCAACTTTATCGGCCATCGGTCGTCACTCGGCTTGACGTGCGTCGGCGGGGTTGGTCGGGCAAAGTCCTGGCCGTGCTCATCAACGCCGGCATGCCTCCGCGCTGGCTGCTAAAGATTGTCCATGGCATCGAAGTGGACGCGCTGCCGCCAGTCGATTTGATCGTGTCGTCGGGCGCCGAAACGCTCGCAGCCAATATAGCCTTTGCACGACTTAGAACGGTGCCGAATATCTTTTACGGCTCCTTGCGCTGGTTTCGACGCGAGGATTTTGCCCTTGTTCTGACTTCGTATGCGCAGCACGCGAAAGGCAACCGACACCTCATGGTGCTTAAGCCTTCAAGCGCTGTGGCAGATGCGGTACCGAGACTTGAGGTACATCAGCTCGGCCCCAAGCAGCCTCCAAAGGTTGCTGGGCTCCTTATTGGAGGTTCGACGCGGGGTTTCGTTTTTACAGAAGACTATTGGCGCCGGCTGGCAGAGTTTGCTGCCCTCACCCACAAGACGCACGGGATACGGTGGCTCATTTCCAATTCACGGAGAACCCCTTCAGCAGCCAGTGACGCCATGGCCGCAACAACGGTTTCCATTGGAGAAAATGGAGCGAGTTTCATCGATGTCCGCAAAGCAGGTTCCGACACGATACGGCCCCTGTTTCAGCAAGCCGAGGCAGTTGTATGTAGTGGGGATTCGAGCACGATGATATCAGAGGTTGTCTCCGCTATGCTGCCGGCCGTCAGCGTCACGCCCGAGCAATATCACTTCACACGTGAGGAAGATGCATATCGGCGCTACATGATAGCAAAGGGCTGGTGCCAGAACGTGCCCATCTCGGAACTTTCCCCTCAACGCTTTCTCTTAGAGCTCGAGCGAATCGAGCCACTCAAGGTCAACCCGATAAAAGAACTCGGCGCAACCTTGCGAGACCGTTTGCCAGAACTCTACCAAGAATGAGAATCTAATTCGCCGCGGGGCGATGGCCATCTGCAGACACGACCGCCACCTCTTCGCCGGCATGCACGGCTTTTAGACGGCTTACGTCGTCCAGCGCTAGCGCCCATATGTTGCAGGGGCTTGCCAGCCGAATCTCACCTCTTTTCGACATGGGGGTCGGTCCAAAACCGATCGCGATCGCATCTCCATCGGGCCAGAAAGCAATCTCGCCTGCACTCACTACGTCACGCGCATTCGGTTCCGCATCCGTACATACGGGTGCCTCAAAATATACCTCGTGGCCCCACATCCGCGCCGATGCATAAATGGGCAATGCAGCCCAGATCTGTTCTGCCGTTGGCGTCTCCAAGAGGCGAGCACGGATGGCAACATTCCCAGCCTGGATAACGATCTCCCGCATCACACATCTCCAACGGCACATCAATCTTTTACTGGCGCTACTGACACTCTCTCACCTGGACGCACAACGTTCAATACCCTGACGTCGTCAAGCGCACGCGCCCACAAATTGCAGGGCCGCGGCAAGCGGTACTCATCGGGACGGGAAATAGGGGTGCGGCCGAAGACGATGATAATGCAATCGTCCTCGGCCCAAAAACAGATGTCACCCGGCTCTGCTATCGCGCGAGCGGTGTGCTCGCGCCCTGACTCCACATGCGTCTCGAAGTGGATGGCTTCTCCCCACGTCTTAACGGTCGAAAATATCGGGAGTGCGCGCCAGATACGGGCCGCTGTCGGCGTATCCAGAAGTTGGATGCGGATCTTCACCTTGCCCGCGCAAATCTCGGCCCGGCGATCTACCGGTTTGGCGGCCCCTTTGCGCTCCTGCCTGGGATCTGCTTCCACCAATCGGGTTTGACCCTTAGGCAAATTAGGCGACATCGCGCATTAGGCTATGAGCCACACCGTGAAGTGAGCTCGAATTGAAACCCTTAAGCGGGGGGTGGCCCAAATACGATAACGGCGTTAAGGCCACCGAAGGCAAAGGAGTTCGACATTGCATAGTTAACCTTGAGGTCCCTACCTTCATTTGGAATGTAGTCAAGATCACACTCGGGATCCGGCTCATCGAGCCCGATGGTCGGTGGGACCCAATCCTCGTTGATAGCGCGGATGCAGGCCGCCGCTTCGATGCCTCCTCCAGCGCCAAGTGGGTGACCATGCATCGACTTCGTTGATGATATCGCCAAACTCTTGGCGTGGTTGCCAAAGACCGCCTTTATGGCCCTTGTTTCATTAGCATCGTTAATGGTCGTCGCGGTGCCATGCGCATTTAGATACTCAACATCAGAGGGCGCCAGTTTGGCATCCTCTAAGGCCAAGCGCATCGCCTCCCTCGGGCCTTCGATATCAGGATTGACCATATCCTTCGCGTCTGAAGACATGCCGTAGCCGACCAGCTCGGCTAGAATATTGGCGCCCCGTTCCTGAGCATGCTCCAAAGACTCCATCACTAGAATTCCCGCACCTTCGCTAAGGACGGTTCCATTGCGCTTCTTGGCAAATGGGAAGCAGCCCTCAGGCGATAATACGTGAAGGGCTTGCCAAGCTTTCATAGTGCCGTAGTTAATGACCGACTCCGAAGCTCCAGCTATCGCAACGTCAACCGCGCCGTTACGGATGTAGTCGAGAGCGATGCCAATGGCATGTGTGGCCGTCGAGCACGCACTGCACGTCGCGAACGTCGGGCCCTTGACTCCAAATTCTATACCGACGTGTGCGCTTGCCGAAGAACCGATAATCCGCAACAGCGTCAGTGGGTGGGTTGCGCGCTTTCCTTCAATAAAGAGAGCGCGATAAGAGTTTTCGTATGTGACCAGCCCCCCAGCACCCGAACCAACAATGCATGCCGCGCGGTAGGGATCGGCAATCGGAAACTCGAGACCAGACTGCTTAACCGCCTCGTCGGCCGCCGCAGCGGCAAACCACGAGTAGCGGTCCGCATGCAAGACCAACTTATCGCGTTGAAAATGCCTCAACCGCTTCTTGGGATCAAAATCCTTGATCTGCGCTGCAATGAGTATTTTGAGATCTTCAAGCGGAAAGCCGCCAAGCTCGCTTACGCCGCACCTGCCAGCCTTCATTGATGCCCAAAAGTCGTCGACGGTGAGGCCGATGGGCGTAACCACGCCGGTCCCTGTCACGACGACGCGGCGCGCGCCGTTCGCCTTTGCCATGGCTATCCTCTACCTGCCGGTTTTGGGCGTCGCAG
>JAUVPN010000005.1 GCA_030598645.1 Hyphomicrobium sp.
CCGGGTCTAAAAATTCAACACCCCCGGCAACTGAGTTGCCAGGGGCGGTGAATTAGCTTGCCAAATTCGGTTTTGGATTGGCTATCCCAATACCGAGTGCGGTCTAGTACATTGAGACGTTGAGCCCCGCGCGAACAATATGACCTTTGTTTTCGCTCTTGTAGGTCGCGCTATTAGCGCCACCGGCACTTACGAAGGTGACGGAGGAGTCATCGATATCATAATACAAATACTCGGTCTTGAAGGTCGTCTTGTTGCCTAACAACCATTCCATACCGCCACCCACGGTCCAGCCCGTTTTCCAATCGCTACCGGAACCTGAGATGGTTGCGCCTCCACCGGTGATCGATCCGTTCCGCTCAACGTTTGCATAGGCCAAGCCACCCGTTGCGTAGATCAGAAATTCACGCGAGGCCAACCAACCGGCGCGCGCTCGCACCGTGCCGAACCATTGCATATCTCTCGATAACGTCGCTGATACCGTGTTTGAAGCGTTCGAGCGTGTCTGACTGGCATCGACATCGGTATAGGCGATATCGCTCTCGATACCTCCCACAAACGAAGAACCGAAATTTGCGTTATAGCCGAGCGTCAGACCTGCCAGAAAGCCGTCACGATCATTGCTAAACTTTGCGGGAGCATTATTAAATGCGCCAGTTCTGCCCGAGACAGTCGCACTAGACTCCGACCGGATCCAGCCGGCATTAGCGCCGATGTAGGTTCCGGTCCAACTGTAGACCGGAGGAGCAGGAGCATAGTCCGTTACGGGCTCATATTCGTAGCCATCGGCGATAGCTACTCCGCTCATCCCACCCGCCATTATAACCGCCGCACCGAACAACTTCCAAGACTTTGACATTCACCCACACGCGTACCGTAACGCGCCCTCTGCTAGTTTGGTTCCGCTACGCTTTACTCCCTCATGCACCCGCCATCGTTAGCAACTGTTCCAAGCCAATGCCGTCTCATCCCGGCCACAGCGCGCGGCAATGCACCTTTATCCCCAACGAGACGCCGCACACGGCCTAGACCCTTGAAAGGGAATCGGATTCGCCACTGTTTGCAGGCATTCAAACGTATCACGCATGTCTACTTTGGCTCAGAAGACGCCGTGTGGTAGACGCCACCCGGCCCTTGCGATGTTCCGGAAATAGCTTATGAAATCGCAGCAGCAACGAGGTGTGGCATCCAAACATCGGTCTGAAAGAAAAGGCAGACGCAACGCCTGCCCCTAACATTCTAGAATGTCGGCCGGTTCGGAAAGCGTCGTGGTAGCGGGGGCCAATCCTCACCCCGTCGTCTGCGCTAAACGGCGCAGCCCGCCGGCCAGTTTCCCACCTCATTACCTGAACGGCGTTATCAACGCCGTCTTTTACAGTTGGGTGGTCTACCGGCAAAACCCTTCGGGCACTTCCGGGCCGACTTCTTCTTGCAGTTGGGTGGCCTGCCGACAAAACCCTTCGGACACTTCCGGGCCGACTTCTTCTTGCAGTTGGGTGGCCTGCCGACAAAACCCTTCGGGCACTTCCGGGCCGACTTCTTCTTGCAGTTGGGTGGCCTGCCGACAAAGCCCTTCGGGCACTTCCGGGCCGACTTCTTCTTGCAGTTGGGTGGCTTGCCGACAAAACCCCTCGGACAGTCGTCAGACGGCCTCTTGCAGTTTGGCGGCTTGCCGACATAACCCCTTGGGCACTTTTCCGGCCGGCTTCCGCAGCGTTTGCGTGTGTTATCCCAACGCTTTCCTGGCGGGCAGCACTTGCCACGCCGAGGAGTTGTCGTCCAGCCGAGGGGGCAAATAACGGGACGGCCACAGCGCTTGCGTTTGCTATCCCAAGGTTTGCCCGGTGGGCAGCACTTGCCGCGGATCGGCGTTGGGGTCCAACCTCTCTTACACAGATCAATCTTTTTGCAGTAGGGACGCTTGCCAACATAACCGGGTGGGCATGGCCTTGGCTTAGCGATGCAGAACGGCGGCTTGCCGAAATAGCCTTCTGGGCACCTACCGGGCAGGATTTCGCAACGAGGTGGTTGTCCAATGAACCCTGGTGGGCATACCTCCGGCAATGCCTTGCAAAATGGTGGCCGTCCGGCAAAGCCCGGCGGACATCTATCCGGCAGGGCTTCGCAATAGGGTGGGCGCCCAACATACCCTCGCGGGCAGCTCTTAGGTAGCTTTCTGCAGGCGGGCGGTTTGCCGACATACCCTTTTGGGCACACTTTTGGCTGCGGCTTTCGGCAGTTGGGCGGAGTTCCGTCGTAGCCCTGCGGGCAAACCGGGGGTTCGTCTTCTTCGTCAGGGTCTAGTCTATCGGAATCCTCGTCACCGGTGATATCGCCCGGCGTAAAGATGGGATCGGGATCGATCAGTGGCGGCGTGCCCACGAAGGGAAAAGCAGTATCGAACAAATGTCCTTGTTTGTCGGCAAGATTTGCCCAATTGACAATATTGCCCAAGACACCGTCGGGAGTAATACGAATTAGCTTGCCGGGTTCGTCATGCAGGCGGCAATCGTCCCTCACATTGCAAACTTCGATCGCTCCTTCGAGGAGCAGTAACCAGGACATACCGCTTGCCTGAACATAAACATCGAAGATAGTTCCGCGAACTGTAATCGAAGCTGTCGGAGTGTTGATGACGTAGGCCGGTTTCACGGCAATGCCGGTGATGAACCGAAAGGCTCCTTTGACCAGATTGAGAACAATGGCTCCGCCGGAGATTTCGGGGTCGTAAACGAACTGGTCCAGTAACAACTGAGAGCCAGGCCCAAGCGCCAACTTGGTATCGTCACGAAGCTGAAGCTCACCCGTACCGTCTGTGCTGACTTGTATTAATTCGTCTTGGCGGACGTCGTCGCCTGTCGCAAGACGGCGCTCGTCAGTTTCGTACTCGGCCGGTACAAGATTCAGTATCCTAACAGCCGAACCGATTTCGTCGCCTGGCGCCGCAATAGTCTGCGTGCAGCTCCAAAGGAACGCTGTGGTGAACAGTGCTAGTGTTTTGAGGCGCACAATACGTAAACCGTCTTCTAGGGACCGAGCTTATCATAAAAGGGTTCTGTACGTTGAATTGTTCCCTAGGTAACAGCCCATGGCCCGCGCCCGAACAGCAACCTTATCCAATGCTTTAGGATTTATGGACAAGTGATCGATACAGAGAAGGACACAGCCCACCTGGTGCAAGTTGTGGTAAGGATGTGCCAGGACACCGAGCCAGCGGCAAAGGTTAGGCATACTCCCTACATAACAACCGAACTCCTCACCTCTTTAAGGGCGAGCGGATTGAGAGCCCGTCAAGGCACTGGAGATCACGCATCATCGTCTGCTGCAGCTGGCCGGCTACTTTGGAAAAGTGGGGAACACATCATCTCACTTGCGAAGCGATTATCAAAACTGACGATGCCCCCGCCGCGCGGCACCAAGCTCACGGGCAGTCCCCTCGTGTATTGATCCACCAATAAACCGTCGGCATCTTTTGAAATTTGCAGATGCACGGGCTCTAGCGCCTTGCCCTTGCCGACGCTCGTCAGATCTAAAGCATAAAACCCTTGTTGCTTCTGCTTAAGACCCGCAGATAAACCTTCATAGCCAGCACAACACAAGTCACGCGGTACGAATATTTCTACCGTCACACCATCGGTCGGGGCAGAACCTTTCTCTGTGCAAGAGGTAATCTGGAAGAAAGCTGTAGAATCGCCGACGGCCGATAGAGGTTGAAAGGTCGTGCCGCAGAGTACAACGGTGAGTATGGCAGCCCATGTTCGTCTTGCTATCATTGAATTGCCTCCTACTAGGTAGAGACGGGCGGACAACGGAAACAATTCCGTCACCCTTTCGCGCGTGATGAGGTAACTCTCTTTAGGCAGGTCCTCGTATATGGTGTGGACCATGCCGACATCGGCAAAGGTTATTCTCCGATGTCTTTCTTGCAAACACAAATCCGCGCGGCCTTGAACGCAGGTTGCGCTCGCTAGCAGGAAGCGCCCAATTACTTCTCTACTTCTAATAACGCTTCTAGCGCTACCAGATCCGCCCATTGTCGAAACAAGTGTTTCCTCCGGGACAGCCTAGATGAAAGGATTGTCCTAAATCCCCCATTTGAGTGCCGGCTGGCAATGACCGAGTTGTCGTTAGCGCGGCGGAGGAACACGGAATGTATGACGTACGCGAACTAATCGACGGCTATCACCGCTTCCGGTCGAGTTTACAACCACAGGCGATAGAGTTTTACCGATCGCTTGCCAAACTGGGCCAGAAGCCGAAGACAATGGTGATCACCTGTTGTGACAGTCGTATTGACCCGGCTGCAATTTTTGACGCCGATCCCGGGGAGCTGTTTATCGTACGGAATGTGGCTAATCTAGTGCCACCCTTTGATGCGCATGGAGACCAACACTGTACAGGCGCTGCGCTGGAGTTCGCAGTTACTGGACTTGAAGTCCAGACAATTGTCGTTATGGGCCACGCTCAATGCGGCGGCGTGCGTACTGCCCTAGAGGGGCATAACGAAAAATCCTCAACTCGCGGACTTGTCGATCGCTGGATGTCACCGCTCAAAGCAGTAACAGCTGAGGTGCTGCGCTACATCGCACGGAAGCCGATCGAGTCGCAGCAGCAAGCTCTGGAACACGCATCCGTCCGCTATTCTCTACAGAACCTCGAGACTTTCCCCTTCATAAAGGAGAGGGTGTCCAGCGGTCGATTGCGCCTGCGCGGGGCCTATTTCGATATCGCCGATGGAAGTTTGATGGCACTCGATAATGAAAGTCATAACTTTGGGCACATCGAACGCTCGAGTGATCAGGCAGACTCTGCGCCGCCACGTGGAATTACGGAAAACGCCAACCGACGCGCAGCATGACCGAAGTTACGCTCGTTCGCGCCAACTAAGCCGCTTGTTCCACCTGCGTGGCATTGGCCCGCTTCTCATCCGGTGGCACGGCCTCATCACTCAAGGCGGCAATGGCGTCATCTAGCCCCACAACCTGCTGCGCTTGGCTCCCCAAGCGGCGCACAGAGACCATGCCCTCTTGCGCCTCGCGCTTACCCACTACCAGCATCACCGGTACTTTGGCCAATGAATGCTCCCGAACCTTGTAGTTAATCTTCTCATTTCTCAGATCCACCTCAGCACGCAGGCCGGCCATTTTTAGTTTCTCCAGAACCTCAAGTGCATACGCGTTGGCATCGGAGACGATCGTCGCCACCATTACCTGAACAGGTGCCAGCCAAAGCGGTAAATGACCCGCATAGTTTTCAATCAGAATACCGGTGAAGCGTTCCAGCGACCCAAATATTGCGCGATGGATCATTACCGGGACTTTTTTCTCCGAATGTTCATCGATGTAGAAGGCGCCGAGCCGGCCTGGCATATTGAAGTCCACTTGCGTGGTGCCACATTGCCAGTCGCGTCCAATGGCGTCACGCAGGATATACTCAAATTTAGGCCCGTAGAATGCGCCCTCACCCGGATTAATGGATGTCTTGTTGCGCCCGTCACCGCGCCGGGCAATTTCCTCCAGAACCCTCCCCATAACTTTCTCAGCTTGGTCCCATTGGGCATCAGTACCCACGCGTTTTTCCGGACGAGTCGATAGGGCGACTACGACGTCCGTGAAGCCAAAATCTTCGTAGATCGATAACAGTTGATCGTTGATGGCGAGGCACTCCTCCATCAACTGATCTTCCGTGATGAAAATATGCGCATCATCCTGAGTAAAATGACGTACGCGCATCAAACCATGCAGTGCCCCGCTCGGCTCATAGCGGTGAACCTTGCCGAACTCGGCAAGCTTCAACGGCAAATCACGATAACTCTTGAGGCCATGTTTATAGATCTGGATATGGCCGGGACAGTTCATGGGCTTGCAGCAGAAAACACGCTCATCCTCCGTCTCTGTGACAAACATGTTTTCGCGAAATTTCTCCCAATGTCCGGACAATTCCCAAAGTTCGCGATCCAGCATGTCAGGCGAATTGACCTCCCGATAGCCTGCCGCGTTCTGCCGCCGGCGCATATACTCGATCAGACTCTGGAACAGGGCCCAACCCTTCGGGTGCCAGAAGACAGACCCCGGTGCCTCCTCTTGGAAGTGGAACAGATCCATTTCTCGGCCCAACCGCCGATGGTCACGCTTTTCGGCCTCCTCTAACATCTTCAGGTAGGCCTGCAGATCCTCTCCGCTCGCCCAAGCCGTACCGTAGATGCGTTGAAGCATCGGCTTGTCAGAATCGCCGCGCCAATAGGCGCCTGCGATTTTCTGCAGCTTGAATGCCTTTCCGATTTGGCCTGTCGACGTCATGTGCGGACCGCGGCACAGATCAAGCCACTCGCCTTGCCTATAAATCTTGACGTCTTCGCTCTCCGGTATCGCGTCGATGAGCTCGACCTTGAACATCTCTCCATTCTTCGTGAAGAATTCCTTCGCCTCTTTTCGGCTCCAGACCTCTTTGGTGAAGGGGGTGTTTTTTTGGATGATCTCCATCATCCGTTTTTCGATCTTTTTAAGATCGTCGGGATGGAAGGGATCCTGTTTGGCAAAGTCGTAATAGAAGCCGTTCTCGATAACGGGTCCAATCGTGACCTGCACTTTGGGCCATAAGGATTGCACAGCTTCGGCCATCACGTGCGCGCAATCATGCCGGATAAGCTCTAAGGACTCAGCATCTGTGCGGGTGACAATTTTAACCGCGGCGTCGGCGTCGATAGAATCGGCAAGGTCCGTAAGTTTGCCATTTAGCGAAATCGCGACGGCTTTCTTCGCGAGACTTTTGGAGATGCTCTCTGCAAGCGTCTTACCCGAGATGCCCTTCTTCACCACTCGTTTTGCGCCATCGGGAAACGTCAAAGTGATGTCGGCCATTGAACTTATCTCCTCTCAATCGCTGCAAACCAAGCAGGTAAGATGACTGTTATATAAGCTACGCGAATATGGATGTCATCCGATCGGATGACGAAGGTCTTTCCAGCGCCCATATCGCCAGGGGGCGAATGGGTGACGCTCAGAGCGAAGGTCAGGTGCTGGATCGAACCCCTTCGTTCCCCAGGGGTGACACCTGGACAGCCGAGAAACCGTCAGCCAAAAGCCTTTCCACGCACCATTCTTGTCTATCGCTTCCAGCGCATACTCAGAGCACGTCGGCACATGTCGGCAACTCCAGCCGACATAGGGTTTTAGCGTCCAGCGATACGCATGGATCGGCGCTTTCAATAGCGACCTGCCGATGGTCATAGGTAAGCCTCACAATTTATGCTTTTAGTTGTCAGCGCAGCGCCTGTAAGTTTCGTGCGCACGTCTATGTCGGCGCCACGACATCCCACTCGTCCGTTCGTGTGCCTTTCTCCCGATATGGGCGGGCATACTGCACTAACTGACGACCTGGTCTTCATTCACCTCACCGGAAAGAGATTCCGTCGTCATCCTCACGCTCATTCTCTCCATTTTAGTTGCAGTAACAATCGCAAGTGTGCGCCAACGGCTATAGACGAACTTATCCTTACGCGAATGCCAATCGCGGCGGCCGCTTTGCGCTAAATTTGACAACCAAGGTCTGACGCAAGCTGAGTTGGATTAATCGTGCCGCGCAGCCCCTCCATCATTGTCTTATTATATATCACCGCAATCCTACTTTCCCTCGGCGGGCGGTTGGCGCTCGTCGCGATTGCCGCCAAGGGTAGGCTTGTGTTCAATCTTGGTCATGGCTTTTTCAAGCGCCTCGAAGACCAGCATCACTGATCCGTGCCGTGCCTTGTAGTGCCGCACGGGCTCCAGGAGCGCGAGATCGGAAAAGCGCCCCGTCGGCGGCAGCGCGCCACCCTTGAGCATACGGCGCATTGCAGATCCAGCCTCACGCAGCTCCTGCGACGTGGCCCCAATAATATTGGTCCCTACGATCGAGCATGTCGCCTGCCCAAGCAGACAAGCCTTCACTGTTTGGCCATAACCCGTGACGTGGCCCCCGCTCATATTGAGATCGATACTGATCGTCGAGCCACACAGCTTAGAATAGCCGGTCGCCGTCGCATCGGGACTTTTCAGACGCTCAGAATGCGGAATGTGAGCTGCAAGCTCTAAAAGCTTAGTATTGTAGATCTCGTCCAAATCCGCCATTGCATAACCTTAACGATTGGCAGGAACCAATTTCCTCTTCACTTCCCAATTCGCAAGCCTCAGCCAATAATATAGGTGACGCCCGCCCAAAAGGGTATTTGCCAAATGACATTCAGGCACCAATTCCAATTAGACGTCTGCGCGAAGGGCAAATTGTGAAGAAGAATACCAAAGTCCAAACTGCAGGGTCCGCTCACCGACGTCCCTCTCGAGAAGAAGCGGAAGAAGCAGTACGCACGCTACTCGCCTGGGCAGGCGACGATCCCAACCGAACTGGCCTTATCAACACGCCTATGCGCGTCGCCGACGCCTTTGAGGAGCGCTTCTGCGGCTACCGTATGGACCCGGCGTCAGAACTCGCTCGCACGTTTCAGGATGTCTCAGGTTACACTGACATGATCTTGCTACGCGACGTTCGCGTGGAGAGCCATTGCGAACACCATATTGCACCCTTCGTTGGCGTCGCACATGTTGCCTACGTTCCCGATAAACATATCGTTGGCTTGTCAAAGCTTGCGCGAGTAGTCGATATTTTTGCGCGTCGTTTGCAGGTTCAAGAGTCCCTCACTGCACAGATCGCTAATACCATCCAGCATGAGCTCGTCCCCAAAGGGGTCGCTGTTATGATCAGCGCCGCTCACCAATGCATGACTTTGCACGCCGTCAACCAGCCAAACACCATTATGATGACAACACACTTCACGGGCGTTTTCGAAAGATCGGAAAATTGGCGTGATCGCTTTATACATGCGGTACAGACCCGGCGTCCCGAATGACGCACAGAGGCTGTCCTCGCTCACAACGCGCAACCTGATAAAGAGCATGACCGATGCCCGATAAGACAAGTCCTAAATTCACGCCCCGTGGCAACAACGAGGCGGTTGAGTCGGGATCTGATTTGCAACCCAAATTCGATTCCGAAGGGCTGATCCCGGCTATTGTCACCGACGCATCGACTGGCGAGGTGCGGATGTTTGCCTGGATGAACGAAGACGCATTCGCCCGCACCATAGAAACTCGCGTCGCTTATTTCTGGAGCCGCTCGCGCAAAGCCCTTTGGAAAAAGGGTGAAGAAAGCGGCAATCTCCTTCGTGTTATCGAGATGCTCATCGATTGCGACCAAGACGTTGTTTGGTTGCGCGTGAATATTGAAGGTGGAGGTGTTGCTTGCCATACGGGGCGGCGCAGTTGCTTCTACCGCTCTATCCCGCTCGGTGTTTCACCAACGCCGGCTTTGCGCCTTATACCAGCCGATGCAAATACGAGTACGCGTTAACGGGGATACACGAAAAAAAAACCTTCCCCGCACTCGAAGCTCATTCATCCCCGACTCAGCAAAAAGTGCTAAATTAACAGCGCCTCTCTATATGTAGGGAAGGTACCTTTACGTAACGCGTAATATGACAGTATCAGCAGGCGGCACGTAAATTGCTGATCTCAAGAGATGGAATAATGGTGCGCAGCACAAATCGGTGACCCTATATGACAAAAGCAAAAATCGGCTTGGCGTTAGGAGGGGGAGCAGCTCGTGGCTGGGCTCATATAGGTGTTGTCAAAGCGCTCGCAAACGCTGGGATTAAGCCGGACATTATCGTGGGAACATCCATTGGTGCGGTTGTGGGTGCTTGTCATGCAGGCGGTCGCCTCGATGCACTGGAAAATTTCGCACGTGAACTGACGCGCCGGCGCGTATTCGGCTACCTCGACTTTAACTTCGCAGGAACCGGTCTGATTAACGGCCAGCGGCTCTGCCAGCGGCTCGACCAAGAACTTGGCGATCTCCATATCGAGGATTTAGAAGAGCGTTTTACTGCAGTCGCTACCGAAATTGGGACTGGCCATGAAATCTGGCTGTCGCACGGAAGGGTCGTCGACGCGGTTCGCGCGTCTTATGCGCTGCCCGGCATTTTCAAGCCGGTGAAGATAAATGACCGTTGGTTGTTCGACGGTGCCCTAGTCAATCCGATTCCCGTTTCAGTGTGCCGGGCCCACGGCGCACGCTATGTCATTGCCGTCAACCTTAACTTCGACATGTGCGGCCGCGGTACGATCGTCCCCCACTTAGAGCCCGACATCGTGGAAGCCCCTCCCGAGCCCGAGCCAGAGCCTCTTCTAGGCAAAAACGGTATAGCAGTGCGCAGGCTTCTCCGCCGCCAGATCTACGGCAAAGGTGAAGCGGCACCAGGCATCTCCACCGTCATGGTAGAAGCTTTCAACATCGTGCAAGACCGAATCGCCCGTTCACGTCTGGCCGGTGACCCGCCAGACATGATAATCAACCCGCGATTAGGCGGGATCGGTCTTTTTGATTTTCATCGCGCCGACGAGCTGATCGATCGTGGCGAGAAGGCCGCAAAGCGCGAGCTTGCAGATATGACGCGCGAGATTGAAGCGCGCCGGCGTATTTCCGACGCGAATGCTGACACTATGCAAGGCGTGTCATAAACTCGGCTTACTCAAACCCTTCGGCCGCATTGCGCGAACTCAGCCGGTCGCAAAATAACCACGCATTGCGGTCACTTCCATTTCCACTTCAGCAATATGATTCTTCACTACATCGCCGATCGAGATAAGGCCGACCAGTGCTCCGTCTTCGATTACCGGCACGTGGCGGAAGCGACCCTGGGTCATTAGTTCCATCATCTCGTCAATAGTCGTCGCCTCCTGACACGAGATGACGTCGGCCGTCATGTATTTGGAAACGGGATCCTTAAGTATAGCCTCGCCTGTTTCAGCGAGAGCGTGGATCACGTCACGCTCCGAAATAATTCCTGCTAATTCACCCTTCTCGCCGACGATGACAATTGCGCCAATCCTTTTCGTGGCAAGCAAGGTGACGATGTCAAGCATCTTTACGTCAGGTCGCGCGGTTGTCACTGCGCGGCCCTTCGCTTTCAAGAGTTGAGCGATATTCACGGCCTTCCTCCCAATACGCTGTGCTATCGAAACAAAAAGATATGGCTATTAAAATTCTGTCAAAATAGCAGAAGACCACACGTCCCCGCACCGATGCACAGACATTCCGCCCTTCTCAAGGGACATCATAAGACACCCCCACAGCCGGCTATGGTGCTGCAAACATGATTAAGACGCAAGCACTCAGTGAAAAACTTGGTTGTCTGGTGAATGAATCTTAGGCTTTGGCTCAAAGAAACCAAATGCAAATAGACCAGCGAAGTACCCGCCAAGGTGGGCTTCCCAGGCGACCCCGCCTGCCATTACGCCGCTAAAACCGAACATTGCGAGCACATTCATAAGAATAAAGATTCCGCTGACGGCGAGCACTCGACGGTCATTGAGCATTTGCGAGATAGACATCAACGGCACGCTTTGCGGCGCTTCGCGTAGCATCCATATCCCTCCGTGATCGATCGCGCTAAATAGGAAACGCATGGTCCCCCCCATGAGGCCAGATATAGCGCCAGATGCGCCGACAACAGGCGCCATCAGCCCTGGATTAAGGATTAGGAAAGTTAGGGCGCCCGCGACGGCGCAGAACGCAAAGAACAAGAGAAAGCGGTTTGCGCCGATCCGTATGGCAACGGCCCCACCAAATACAACAAGCCACGCCGCATTGAACATGAGATGCGTAATGTCGCCGTGCACCAAGGTATGTGTAAGAAACGAAGTAACGGAAGCAGTCGGGCCACCAGGCAGCATTTCTGAAAACCCGGAATAGCGTGCGGGAATGAACGCCATGGACAGTGTAAGCCAATTCTCCCAAGCGGTGGGCAAGAGAATTGAGAGCACATGAACACCAACTAGTAGTGCCGCGACGGCCACCACAACGTTTGGCACATTAAACATCGGTGGGTGTCGGCTCACATGGCCTCCTTTTGCTGCGATATCAAAGCCTCAACTGCCAGCTAATCTGGCGTTGGGCGACCGGGGAACTTAACGACCCGTGCTTCTGCCCACAACCTTTGATCGATGTTCACAACCGCTTCTGCAGATCGTGGCACGGAAGCTGCTCGATAGAATGTCGACAAAGCGGTCCACACGGTCAGCTGTGCCAATTTGAGACTATGCGCGCCGCGAATTCAGGCTTTCGGGGTTGTTTTGAACGGGGAGTATCGCAGGCGGATATTATGAGACATAGGACAAGCCAGAAACTCTACGATTATTGGAACCATGTGCGCGGCGATCGCTCCGCGCCCAATCGGTTCGATATAGAACCATCAAAAATCGCCGATATCTTGCCTAGCACGTTCATCCTGGAGCGGGCGGGAGCTGACACCTACCAGTTCCGCCTAGCTGGCACCCGCATGTGCGAAATTTTCGGAAAAGAACTGCGCTGCACAAATTTTCTGGCGGGTTGGCCGTTGGAAGATCGCCATTTATTGGTCCGGAATCTATCTGTTCTCACTAATCAAGCAGCAACTGCTCTTATCCATTTCCAAGCAACGGCACGAGCTGAGCAGGCGATTGAATTCGAAGTGTTGCTGCTCCCCCTGTTTCACACTCACAAGAAGATAGACCGAATTCTAGGTTGCTGTTCCCCGCTCGGCAGCCCCAGCTGGCTTGGTGATAAGCCGCTTCTGAGCCGACGTCTCGTTGCCAACGAGCTTGTCTGGCCCAATTCCGATCGCCAGGCTTCGATCCCTGCCAAATCGTCTGCTTCCACCATAGATACCCAGGACGGCAGCGCCCGAATTGTCCGATCAGCGGAGCGGCAGTTTATCGTTTTTGAGGGGGGACTCGGGCGGGCAGCTGACAAAGAGATCTGATCCCCCGCAATACTCCTATCGGGTCGCCCGACCGGGTTAGATGTCCCTCTTGTGGTTTAGCTAAGACGCCAATTCGAAATTGGTTCGCTGGTTAGCCCTTCATTAAGGTCATCCCTTGCATAGTTCGTCGGTGAACAAAGCCTCCGCAGTGGGTGGCTTGGGCACTGCTCGCTAACGGCAAGGCTGCGCAGCGCGGCACATTCGCAGGAACCGTTCATGTCTGAGAGTTTGGTGCCACATGCGCGACGCAAACTGACTGGTGCCAACCTCATAGGGGATTGTAGACACTCGCATGTGCGCTTTGCATTCCCATGCAACGGTCACCTCCGTCGGGTCCAGGCAGACACATTTCCACTCCTTGGCATTGCCTGCATAACAACACTAATCAAACATGTCGCCTCAGCGGTTTCCACTCAGATGACATTCGGACGTCGCCTGTCGAAGGTCGTTCAAGTGTTTGGCAAATGTACTCGTTTGTCATTCGTTAATGAACGATTGCAATGGCCAGAACCAGCATTGGAATTTTTGCCGATTGGGCACCCGCAATCAAATTCAGAGGTCCAAAGAAATGTCTAAAGACTGCAAGCAAATTTTCTTCAATTCTCACGGCGGGACTTCACAGTAAAACGAGCACTGCGGAGTATATTTGTAGGAAGGAGTAACGGGGTAATTCGTGATGCAGCGGGTGCGGTATAGCGCAGTTTTACTTTTCGGAAGCCTACTAGTTTCAACTGGCGCGGCTGGGCAAGATGTTACAGGCTATCGTTCGGTTGACCAATCAACCGTACGCACGCCTGACTTCATGCGCATTTATGGGCCTGCTTCGCCTCCTCATGGCTTCGTCCGCTTTTGCGAAAAGAGGCCTGAAGAATGCAGCGGCGATAATGGGCCAGAAAGTCGCGTCGATGCCAACTCAGACCGACTCACCGAGCTCGACGACATCAACCGCCTCATCAACCATGCAATCGCTCCCGCCACAGATCTTGAGGTGTACGGTATCAAAGAATACTGGACACTACCGAGCACGCGCGGCGACTGCGAAGATTACGCCCTGCTGAAACGGCGCATGCTTATTGCCCGCGGCTGGCCGGTAAGTTCGCTGCTCTTGACCGTTGTACGTGACGAGAAAGGTGACGGGCATGCCGTGTTGACTGCCCGCACCCTGCAAGGAGATTTCATTCTTGACAACAAGGTTGAGAAACTTCTCCTTTGGAATCGGACGCCCTATGAGTTCGTAATGCGCCAGTCTTATCTCGACCCTCGCGTTTGGGTGGCGTTGGATGCACGGCACACACCAGTCTCAACCGCTCTTTCGGGTGTCCAAAACGACAGTTGAGGCTTACGCGCTTCCGTTTGCACTTGGTTCTCACGTCTGGGCATCTAGGCCAGCAGCGTACCGCTTCCAATTTTTTACGTAGCGACCGGCGCCCCCGCTAAAACGAACCACGTCCTCATCCGTCAACTCGCGCACGATCTTACCTGGGGAACCGAGCACCATTGAACGTGACGGAATCTCCTTACCTTCCGGGATAAGTGTGTTGGCCCCTATGAGGCATTCGTCGCCAATCTTCGTCCCGTTTAGGATGATGGACCCAATTCCTATCAGGCATCCACGACCAATGGTGCAGCCGTGCAACATAACCATGTGACCGACGGTACAATCGGCGCCGATTGTGAGCGGAAAACCTGGATCCGTGTGCAGTACGCACGCTTCCTGGATATTGGTACGCTCGCCGACGCGGATCACCTCGTTGTCGCCACGCAAGACACTGCCGAACCAAATGCTAGCATCTTCTTCGAGGACAACCTTGCCGATGACAATGGCATTGGGCGCAACCCAATAGTGACCTTTCCGCGGCGTCTCAACACGAATGCCGTCCAGCTCAAAGAGCGCCATGGCTTGCCTATACCCCCAAAGCTTCTCTCTTAAGCCTGTTCCAGATCGAGGTCGAGTATGGCCATTTGAAATTGGTAGGAAATTTCTCCGTCTTCCTCTTCGCGGAACAATACGGCAATAAACTCATCGCCAATAAAAACCTCGGCAGAGTCAGTTTTCTTGGGCCGGGCACGTATCTCTAGGTTAGTTGTGCCGAACGTCTTGCGCAGATACGCCTGCAGGCGGGCTATTTCTTCCTTGTCCATTCTTAGATTCTCCTCCGCGCTCCGTGCACCAGAACTGCCATTGAACCAGATCTCAAAGGCCACCGAAGTCGTCGACCCATGTCTGTTCCATATCCAAAGCAGGCTCAGCTGACCCAGCTGAGCCAACAACCTTGGCCGGGACACCCGCCACTGTCACATGAGCGGGAACATCGTTGAGAACTACGCTCCCCGCCGCAATACGCGAGCCCTCGCCCACTGTAATATTTCCAAGTATCTTGGCCCCGGCTCCTATAAGCACGTTCTCGCCAATTTTGGGATGACGGTCTCCGGTCTCCTTGCCGCTACCCCCAAGCGTCACCGCGTGCAGGAAGGAGCAGTTATTGCCGACCACAGCTGTCTCACCGACAACAAAACCATTTGCATGATCAAGCATGATCCCTCGGCCAAACTCCGCCGCCGGATGAATATCGGTACTGAACATGTGCGAGCTCTGGCTTTGTAAATAGAGCGCGAAATCGTGGCGCCCATCGCGCCAGAGCTCATGCGCAAACCGGTACGTAACGAGCGCATGAAAGCCCTTGTAGTACAGCAACGGCTCCAGATAGCGATTGCAGGCTGGATCGCGATCAAATACCGCAGCGAGGTCTGCACGGAAAACCTCACCAAGATGCTGGCGCCCCGCGAGTACGCTCTGAAAAGTCTGATTGAGGAGCACGGCATCAACGTCAGTGTGTTGTATCCGTTGAGCTAACCGGTGGCAGATTGCATCGTCTAGCCGATCGTGACTCAGCACGGTGGCAAATACAAAGCTGCCAAGTGCTGGTTCGGCAGTCATGGCAATTTGGGCTTCCTTGCGGATCTCCGACCAGATCGGGTCCGCCGACGCAACCTCGCCCGACGGAACTGAATGCCTTCTGGTTGCCATGACGTTGCTCCTGAGCCTTGCGCTCCAACCTGTAGCGGAGGGGTATTTGAACGGGCGGCTCTTGCTCCTGACCGACCTACAAAGATGGCGATGCCACGTCAACGCCTACCGACTAATAGATCTCTATGAGGATCGCCAATGTGCTCATTCTGGCTGTCCCAATTGCCAGATGGACTAAGAGCGAGCTCTATAGAATGGAACAGCTGCCGAAGGAGTCCCTATGCCCAATTTGTCTCAAACTCCCAAACTTCAACTTGTAAGCGATTCTGAGATTGCTTGGATTATCGCCGACAACCCCGCGCGCATGAACGCGCTGACCGCCGAGATGTGGAAGGCCTTGCCTCACCTACTTGCAGAAGCAGAGGGAGATGATGCAATCCGCGTGGTTGTGCTACGCGGGGCTGGTGAGCGTGCCTTTTCGACCGGCGCCGATATCTCAGAGTTCGAAAGCGCGCGCACCGGCGCAAAGGCGGTCGAATACGACTCGCTGAACCATGCCGCCTTTTCCACCTTGAGTGCCTGCACTAAGCCCACTATCAGCATGATCCATGGCTTCTGCCTGGGCGGTGGTCTTGGTCTTGCACTAGCCACCGATATCCGTCTCGCAGATGCCAAAGCCGAATTTGCAATTCCGGCTGCCAAGCTTGGACTTGGCTACAATGCGCGCTGGGTTCTCCCGCTTCTCGCCGCCGTTCCACCATCCCGTGCGAAGGAGATGCTGTTCACTGGGCGCAGATTTAAAGCCGCAGAAGCCGCAGAGATGGGGCTCGTCAACCATGTTGTCGAAGGCCGCAACCTCGAGGTAACAACGCGTGTTCTTGCAAAAGAGATTGCTGCAAATGCGCCCCTTACCGTGCGGGCTGCCAAACGTGTAGTTGACGAGATTACCCGCCATCCTGAAACACCCGACATGGATGCCCTCGATGCGGTCATTACTGCCTGCTTCGATAGCGACGACTACGCGGAAGGCCGCCGCGCATTTCTCGAGAAGCGCAAGCCTCATTTTCAAGGACGTTGAAGTAAGGCCGAAGCTAATCGTCGCCCCATAGCGGATATGAGTGGGTGGGGAGCATAACTTCGCCATGGCTTGATCCTGTGCCCGCTTTCAAACCGGGAAGCGGCCTGAGCCTCAAGAAACAAATTATGTTCACAGGGCTATCTCGCGGCGCAAAACGCTGGCGTTTGATAGGAAAAGGGACCGGCTTGACCTCCGGAAACGTCCCATCTGATGCAAATCCACCCCCATTGCTCAACACGAAGGCACGAGCAAACAAGCGCTTTTGCGCGCAGAGCACACCTCTGTGGCTGCTATGCCGACATTGCTCATCTGTGATTGCGTCCAATAAAAAGCCGCTCAGGCTCTTGCAGCGCAATAACTTTTTCGCTTGGCAAGTCTTCTTTTGCCCGCCTAGGGTCTTCGCACCGATGAGGGACCCCTTCCGCATCGGATAAGCCACCGGCCAAGGTGGCAGGTATGGAGGCGACGATGGAACTTTCGATGCGACTGAACGTACTTGCTGCGCTTCTGTCATTCGGCTTCATCGTGGCGATTGT
This sequence comes from Hyphomicrobium sp., assembly GCA_030598645.1. Next base: position 17,418 of record JAUVPN010000005.1, read on the forward strand.
GTTTGGCATGGTATGAGGCGTAGCGACGTCCAAGCACGATTGACCTTCGATACCGGTTCCGAGCGATCCCCCGAGCCTCGGAACGGCACTGCAAAGATTAAGACACGAAAGAAGGCGCGGAGACCACTCCGCGCCTTTGTATTTGGTCAAGATAGCTTACTCACCCCTTACTTCTTGACGAGGTAGCCGAGGACGGCCCCGGCCAGGACAAGAGCACGATCGGGAACACGGCTCCACGGGATTTGTGGCAGCAGTGACGGACCCCACGTTGCGATAGCTGCGGCAACCAATGCCAAAATAAGACACCAGGTCAACGTCGCACTGCCAGGCTGCCCAACATCTCTGAGAACCTGTGCGGCGAGCACGCCGACCAGAAAGACTATGATCGCGCAGATCACTGCGAATACAAACAGGCTGAAAATACCAGCCACTGGAATATATTTGGCGATGATCGGTGCCAAGAACCATGCGACTACTATTTGCAGCAATATCAGGATTAGGCGTCCAAGCATGGATTGTTTCTCCCCCATGGTTTTCCGGCGCCAATCCAAAGTGTGCAGATCAACGCGCGGGGGAAGTATCACGCGATCAGCGCTGACGAAACAAGACTATAAGATCTGTGGAAGACCGTAATTCTCTACGCGGCCGATTGGGCAGCCCTCAGGCCGCTGCATTGCGCATCGCGTGCGGATCATAGTTGAGGACGGGGGCCAACCAACGTTCGGCCTCTTCTAGGGCCCAGCCCTTGCGCGCGGCATAGTCGGCTACCTGGTCGCGCTCAATCTTGCCCACACCGAAATAATGGCTGTCTGGATGCGACAGATAAAGGCCAGAGACAGAGGCTCCCGGCCACATGGCATAGCTTTCGGTCAGAGTGATTCCAGCATTTTCTGTCACACTCATCAGTTCCCACAACTTCGCCTTCTCAGTGTGATCGGGCTGGGCAGGATAGCCAGGCGCAGGGCGAATTCCTTGGTATTTTTCGGCTATGAGATCCGCTTTGGTGAGACCCTCCGAACCAGCATAGCCCCACAGCTCCTTGCGTACACGCTCATGCATCCGCTCAGCAAATGCTTCGGCCAGACGATCGGCGAGTGCTTTCAGCATGATGCGGCTATAGTCGTCTGTTGAGGCAATATTGCTTTGTATCGCTTGCTCCTCATCGAGGCCCGCGGTAACCGCAAAGCCCCCGATGTAGTCAGCCAATCCTGTTTCCTTCGGTGCAATAAAATCGGAAAGCGCAGTATGTGCGCGTTTGCGCGAAGGGTCGCGCGCTATTTGTTGGCGCAGCGTATGTAGGGTGATGAGCTTGGACGTTCTGCTGGGGTCCGTAAATAGGTCAATATCATCACCGATACTGTTTGCAGGCCAGAAACCGACTACGGCTGATGCCCTCAACCACTTCTCGGAGACGATGGCCTTCAGCATATCTTGCGCGTCGTTGAAGAGTTTCTGAGCTTCTGCGCCCACTTTTTTGTCTTTCAAGATCGCCGGATACCGACCCTTCAATTCCCATGTTTGGAAGAAAGGCGTCCAATCGATGTAGGGCACAAGTTCGTCCAGATCATAGTTTGCGAAAGACCTGGGACCCAGAAAGCTTGGCTTGGTCGGCACATAGCCTTCCCAGTCGACGACAAATTTATTCGCGCGGGCATCGGCAAGCGTAATACGTCGCTTAGCGGCCTCGCTGCGCAAGTGTGCCTCACGCACCTTGACGTATTCGGTGCGCACATCGCCCACGTAGTTCGTCCGGTCAGCATCCGACAGAAGTTTCGAGACAACACCAACGGCTCTGCTCGCATCCAGCACGTAGATGGCCTGCCCCTTCTCATAGTTAGGACTGATCTTGACGGCGGTATGGACACGACTCGTCGTCGCGCCCCCGATGAGCAACGGCACTTCGAAGCCTTCGCGCTCCATCTCGGCGGCAACAAAACACATCTCGTCTAGCGAGGGTGTGATTAGGCCCGAAAGCCCAACAATATCGGCCTTCTCCCTTTTTGCCGTCTCCAGGATTTTGGCCGCCGGCACCATCACGCCAAGGTCTATTACTTCGTAGTTGTTGCACTGGAGGACAACGCCGACGATGTTTTTGCCAATGTCATGCACGTCGCCCTTAACCGTCGCCATGACGATCTTGCCGGCAGAAGGAAGCGCTTCGAGGCCTGACGCCTTTTTCTCCGCCTCCAAATACGGTTGCAGATGGGCGACGGCCTGCTTCATGACGCGCGCTGATTTGACGACCTGGGGCAAGAACATTTTCCCCGCACCAAATAGGTCACCGACAACGTTCATGCCGGCCATCAAAGGTCCTTCGATCACGTGAAGCGGCCTATCGGCTTTCTTACGCGCCTCCTCTGTGTCTTCCTCGATGAAGTCGGTTATGCCGTGAACGAGCGCATGCGATAGACGCTCCTCCACCGTGCCCTCTCGCCAAGAGAGATCTGTGGCTACCTTCTTTGTCCCTCCCTCACCCTTGAACTTCGGCGCTGCGTCCAACAAACGATCAGTTGCGTCTTCCCGACGATTGAGGACCACATCCTCACACAATTCACGCAACTCCGGATCGATATCGTCATACAGGGCAAGCTGGCCCGCGTTAACAATGCCCATGTCCATGCCGGCTTGAATGGCATAATAAAGAAAGACCGAGTGCATGGCCTCGCGTACCGGATCATTGCCGCGGAAGGCGAACGATAAGTTGGAGACGCCGCCCGAAACATGCACCAATGGCATCTTATCTTTGATGCGACGCACCGCTTCAATGTAAGCGATGCCGTAGCCGTTGTGTTCCTCGATTCCGGTCGCTACAGCGAAAATGTTGGGATCAAAGATGATGTCCTCGGGCGGAAACCCGACCTCTTCGGTCAAGAGCTTGTAGGCTCGCTCGCAGATTGCCAGCTTGCGGTCGACCGTATCCGCCTGTCCTTCTTCATCGAAGGCCATAACGACAACGGCCGCTCCGTAGCGTAATACTTTCCTGGCTTGCTCCAAGAACGGCTCTTCGCCCTCCTTTAGGCTGATCGAGTTCACAATGGCCTTGCCTTGCACGCACTTGAGGCCCGCCTCGATCACACTCCACTTGGAGCTGTCGATCATGACCGGCACGCGCGCGATGTCGGGCTCGGTCGCGATGAGATTCATAAACGTCGTCATCGCTTGTTCTGAATCAAGCAGACCCTCGTCCATGTTGACGTCGATGATCTGCGCGCCGTTCTCGACCTGATTGCGCGCAACCGTTATCGCGGCCGCATAATCGCCCGCCTCAATCAGCTTGCGAAATTTGGCCGAGCCGGTCACGTTGGTGCGTTCACCAACATTTATGAATGCCTGTGCAGCGCTCTTTGTGGTCATGTTGTAAGAACTACTCATCCCCCGTGAACAAAAGGTTCCAAGCCGGATAGCCTCATCTTAGGTGCGATTGCAGGGATCTCGCGCGGACCATGGGATTTCACACGCTCCGCTATCTGTTGGATGTGATCCGGCGTCGAGCCACAACAGCCGCCAACGAGGTTGACAATGCCATCCTTGGCCCACGGTTCGATCTGATGGGCCATATCGTCAGGTGTCTCGTCGTACTCGCCCATGGCATTCGGTAGCCCCGCGTTAGGATAGGCGGAGATCCGCGCGTCCGCGTGCGCGGCGAGGTCTGCCAGATAGGGGCGCATCAGCTCCGCACCCAGCGCACAATTTAATCCAATCGAGAACGGCTTCAAATGTCGCATTGAGTACCAAAATGCCTCGGGTGTCTGTCCAGAGAGAGTCCTGCCCGACCGGTCAGTAATAGTGCCAGAAATCATGATTGGGAGCTCAATAGCCTTCTCCTCAAATACTTCCAACGTCGCAACTCCAGCGGCTTTGGCATTGAGGGTATCAAAGATCGTCTCGATCAGGATTACGTCGGTCCCCCCATCGAGGAGACCGCGTATCTGCTCTTTATAGGCCTCGCGCAGCTCATCAAAATCGACGTTACGAAAGCCTGGATCGTTGACGTCGGGCGAGATGGAGGCCGTGCGGTTTGTCGGTCCAACGGCACCTGCCACGAAGCGCGGCTTTTCCGGCGTGATTTTAGTCCACTTATCAGCAGCCGAACGCGCAATTTTTGCCGCCGAAACGTTGAGCTCGTAAGAGAGTTCTTCCATGGCATAATCGGCCATGGAGATGCGCTGGGCGTTGAACGTATTGGTCTCAAGAAGATCGGCCCCGGCGGAGAGATACTCCTCGTGAATGGCCTTGATGATCTCTGGTTGCGTTAGCACCAGAAGGTCATTGTTGCCCTTCACGTCCTGCTTCCAATCCTTGAA
>JAUVPN010000076.1 GCA_030598645.1 Hyphomicrobium sp.
ATCAGGAACATTATCAGGACCTGATACTTCGCCGCCTCCACGGGGTCGACGCCGGCCAAGATTTGGCCCGTCATCATACCGGGTAGTGCGACAATGCCGGTCGTCGCCATGGCATTGAGGATCGGGATCATGCCGGTTCGCATGGCGACGTGCAGCACATTGCTCATAGCTTTGAAGCGGTTCGCCCCGAGGGCGAGGCGTGCTTCGATGGCGGCCTGGTCTCGGCTGGTTGTCTCCGTTGTCGTGTCGAGAACAAGACACATGCCAGTGAGCGTATTGCCAAGCACCATGCCTAGTATGGGAAGCACATAGCGTGGCGCATACCACGGGTCAGGCCCGATGATGATGCCGACGCCCAATCCGGTGACGGCCATGCCAATGAAAAAGAGCGTGGCGGTTTGCAGGCCAAACGCGTGCCACCCTCGGACTGGGTGAGCTTGGCGCGTGACGACCTCGATGCCAGCGGCGAAGACCATAACGACCCCTAGCATGGCCGTCCAAATTGGTGAGGACTGCACAAAAACGAACTTAAGAACGATGCCGATCAAAGCCAGCTGCACGACCATGCGCACGACCGCAATGGCGATGCTCTTTTCCAATTTAAGTTGGAACCCCCATGAGATGGCCGCGTTGATCACAAGTAGGGTGGCAGCGAGCAACAGGTCGGGGGTCGTCAACGGCACATAGCTCATATGGGATGCTCCACCGAGGCGCTAGCGTCGGTACGCTTGGGGAGCAGCAGTCGCGCATGTGAAAGCCGCTCGATTTGAGCGCGGTTATGACTCGCGAGCAGGACGCTGTGTCCTGATAAAATTTGATACTTTATGACCTCCTCGACAAGCGCGGTTGCTTGCGGATCCAGGGCGGCAGTTGGTTCATCGAGTAGGAGTACCTTCGGATCATCGATTAGCGCGCGCACGAGCGCAAGCCGCTGGCGCTCACCGGTGGAGACGACTGAAAGGGGGCGGCTCAGGAGCTCGCCTGCAAGCCCCAAGACGTGAAGAAGCCGTTGGACGCGTCTCGTATCCGGTTTTTTTGCTTCAGCAAATGCAGCCTGCGCCGTGTCAGTCCACCAGCTCGGCTCGGCAGCACAGTAGCGCACTTGATGTCGCCAAGCCGATGCGGGCATCTCATTGCGCTCTGCGCCGTCGAGAAAGATGAGGCCCTTCGCCGGATCGAGGTCGGCAATCGCGCGCAATAGGCGCGTCTTGCCAGAGCCGGACGGTCCCTCGATGGCAAGGCATTCACCCGCGGCGACCTGAAAGTTCAATGGTGGCAGGTCACCTATCCGCAAGTATTCGACGCGGAGCAATGTATGGGCTTTCTTGGTTCGAATCCAATTTGGAGAACGACGCTTGCTAGGCGAAAAGGCTAAGGAGTTGGGTCAAGCCTGCCGTCGATGTGTACGCATTCAGTCGAAGAAGTAGGCAGGCTCTTTCCGTCGAATCTCTGTCGGAGCACCAAACGTTTCCGACCGCAAAAATATTTGCGGTTTTGAAGCAAGCGTCGAATTCTAAATTTGTGGCTTCGCGGACAACAGGATGTCGGAACCGTCTTTAAGGATCTCCAAACGCATGCTCGCACTGGCCGCCAGTCGAAACGTATAGTAGGCCTGGATGGACATGGCGTCGAGTTGTGGCACCTGCTTGTCGGTTATGAACTCGACGAGGTATTGGGGCGGTCTGGCATTGGAGCCACGGCAGCGGATCAAGAAGCTTGGCGCCTCCAGCGTTCCCCCCATTTGCACGTCGATTTCGCCGCCGCGCGGCAACGCACTGATGGCGCTGGCGATGAGATTGAGCAGCAATTTGGCCTTGTCCTTAGGCATGTGGCCTGGAGCGGTGCGCCAGATTAGGTTGTGTTTGCCTTGACCAACGAACCCACGAGAAATCTGCTCCGCCGTGTTTAAATCGATCATGGCGCCGGCCGAGCCGGTGGCGCCAAATGCAAAACGGGCAAACTGCAGCCGCGCCGAAGCTTGCTCGGTGACGTTGCGAATAACATCGAGCGCGTAGTTCTTTGCGTCCGCGTCATCATCCTCGTCGAGAATCTCCAGGCCATTGTAGATGGCTCCGACGGGTCCAATAACGTCATGGCAAATCTTGCTGGAGATCAGGGCCGCAAGTTCAAGATCGGTCGGATTGGTGCTCTCGCCCATCCATTCCCCCAATGTTGTCCTAGGTTCCAGCAACCGAGGCACGTCTGGCATTCCAGCCAAGCGGTCCCCGTCTCGCATGCGCAAACTTGGGTCGCTTGCGAAGAGTCGTGCTCTTCTGATACACGGGCCGCAGTTTGGATGCAAAGGCCAGCAACGTGGAACACCTCACGCCGCTGATTTTCGTGGCGGTGTTGAGACTACGATCGCGGCAATTGGCCGGCCCGCCTGCTCTTGTTCTCAAGGCATCACGCGAATCTAAGGGATATTCAAAAGTATGACAATCGTTGCCGACCGGGATCTGGTCGAGGCGCTGCTTCCGGCAGTACTGGCTGCTGGCCGTATCGAGATGAGCTATTTTACCGCGGGCGTCAAGGTTGAAACCAAGGCCGACGCGACGCCAGTTACGGCTGCCGATCATGAGGCGGAGGTCATTCTCGTCGAGGGATTGAGTAAAGTGGCGCCGGGTATCCCTGTTGTAGCGGAGGAATCAGTTGCTGCGGGCAAGGTGCCCGAAACGGAAGGTGAATTCTTTCTGGTCGATCCCCTCGACGGAACACGTGCATTCATTGCGGGCAAACCCGACTTCACAATCAACATTGGGCTTGTCAGAAACAACCGGCCCGTATTTGGCATCATCTATGCTCCGGCTTCGGGAAAATTTTTCGCTACATTTAGCGATCAAGAAGCTGTCGAGGCTGACATTGCGCCAGACACAAGAGGGGAGCGATTAGCAGACCATGCAATTGAGACGCTTTGTACACGTGATCCCGATCCCAAGGCGCTGGTCGCTTTTACGAGCCGCTCGCATGCTGCCAAGGACACGGGCGAATTCCTGAAGCGTCTGCCGATCACGGAGACAAAGAAGGCGAGCTCCTCGCTCAAGTTCTGTTTGATTGCGCGGGGTGAAGCCGATCTTTATGCGAGGCTCGGCGCGACGAGCGAGTGGGACACGGCAGCGGGTCAAGCTATTTTGACTGCCGCAGGCGGTTCAGTGACCACACTTGATGGCGCACCTTTGGCCTACGGGAAAAAAGGCGACCAGTTTATCAATCCACACTTCGTTGCCTGGGCACGCCGCCCACTGCTCGGCGCTTCATAAGAGTGGCGCAACTGCCGCAGACAGGCCACGCATTATCGCGGATTGGCCACACTTTGGTAACACTTTCCGTCGAACTATTCGAAAACTGCACGGATCTGCGGGTCGGCCGCGGAGGCTGGTGCAATACAACGGATTTATGCCATGCGGCTTTTCATTCGCAAACGCGCGGTTTTGACTGCTGTAACGGCCGTTTTCACTGTGCTCGCGGCTGCGTTCCTTTCGCCTGAAATCGCCGGTGCGCAGGACAATGCGTATGGCACGAACCAACCCAATAGCACGTACAACAATGACGCCTATCGCCCCGATGGTTCGAACGATGGACCCTATCGTCCGGGCAGTGTTTACCGAGAGAATGACAGCTACCAGGGTTACGATGGCCCACAAACAGATAATGCCTATCGCCCAGACGTCGAGCGCGACGCCTATGGCGAGCCCTATTCACCGCCACCACTGGGTCCCGATGAAGCCCCCCCGGCGGGAGATACTTATTCGCAGAACGAAATTCTTCGCGCGGGTCACGGCTTCTTTGGCTCGGTGAGCAAGGGGCTGGCGAGCGTCGTTGAGTATACCTTCCAGAAGGCGGGTCGGCCGAACGGCTATATTTTAGGCGAGGACGCGGGCGGAGCATTCATTGCCGGTCTCCGCTACGGCGAGGGCATGCTCTATACCAAGGATGCTGGCGCTCACAAGGTTTATTGGCAAGGACCGTCGCTAGGCTATGACTTCGGCGCAGAGGGCTCCAAAACGATGGTGCTTGTCTACAACCTCCGCGATCCCTCCCAGATCTACCACCGCTTTGGAGGTGTGCAGGGCTCGGCTTATCTCATTGGCGGCGTCGGTGTGCAGTTTCAAAAGGCCGGGAGTGTGTCCTTGGCACCAATCCGCGCCGGAATAGGGCTACGACTAGGTGCCAACGTCGGGTATTTGAAGTATACCCGGGCACCGACATGGAATCCGTTTTGAGTCCCCACGCGGTCTGGAATTGTGGCCGGGGTGGAGACCAGCAGGGTGATATATTAGGCGATAGCTCGCTAACCTGATGGTACGGTACCAAAGGCTCCGCCTGCTCATGGGCAAGAACTTGGAAGTTAGCCAGTTGTCAAAGTTGGAGACGGACGCGTGATCACGATCGAGATGGTCATGCTGGCCGGTCTTGGCTTCCTTACGGCGGCGCTGCTAGCGCTGTTTCTTGCGCCTCTATATCGCCGGCGCTCAGGGCGTCTGGCAATTGAGGCGCTCAAGCGCTCGATGCCGCTTACCGAGGCGGAGATCCGCGCAGACAAGGATCGGGTCAGAGCGGAATACGCTATTCTGATTCACAAGCTTGAAATGAAGGTTGATGAGGCGTCCGACGCTGCCGCGCGCCAGAAGGTGGAGCTGAACCGCCGCGACGCGGCGATAAGCGAGCTGGAAGAAGAAGTAGGGCGCCAGCGCACTTTTATGGACGAGCACGAGAACGCGCGCCGCGTGCTCGAGCAAACGATCATGGACCGGCTGCCGAAGGTCGAGTACCGACTGGCTGAGGCAAAGAAACTTCTATTTCAACGTGATCGCGAGATAGTCGGTTTGAGCCAGTCAAGTGAGAAACAGATCCGCGCACTGGAAGAGGCTAGGCAGATCAATACGCAGCAGACCGACGAGATCCACCGTCTCAAGGCAGCACTCAATACACGGGCTGCGAGGAAACGCGAAGGGCTTGGCGACCCGAGATTTGATGGTGAAGTGGCGCTTCGCACCGAGATTGAATCTCTGCGGGCCGAAACACGCGACCAGTCGGCTTTGATTGCGCGCCTACAAGCGATGCTCGTGCGTGCCGGACCAGCAGCGCAGAGTGGGGGCGATCGGGACAAGGCCGCTAGGTCCGGCGGCACGAACAACGAGGCGATCCGGCCGGCAAGGGTCGTGGGGCGGCTTAAGAGCGATCTCGCGGAGGCGCGTCAGCCAAAACTTGTGGCGGTTAATAGTTCTGCAGAGACGAATGAGACTGATAGCGCCAAGGTGGCGGCAGAACAGCGCAAGCTAAAGTCGGCGAACGAGGACCAAGCGGCGGAGATCTCGCGACTGAAGGCCGCTCTCCAGACCTACGAGGCGGCTGACAAGGACGAGCGTGGGGTCAAGGAAAGTAAGATCGCCCTCAAGGCGCGACTAAGCGCGCTGCAAGCGCTGTCTGAAGAGCATTCCGTCACGATCCAGTCGCTGCGGGCGGAGGTTGCTTCAGGCAACGAGCGTCTTGCGCGGCAAGCAGCCTACTTTATGGAAGAAATGCGCCGCTTGGGTGGAGGGACGCTTCCAGCTTCCGGTTCATCAGGGCGTCGCGGCGAGTCGCCGGCGTCGTTATCAGAGAAGCGTCCGCTTGTGGAGCGCATCAATGAAACCGGCACAAAGCGGAAATCGAAAAAAGATGAGAAGCGAAACCATGACCAGCCGGAAAATGCCCAGGCTTCCAGCGGTTTCGTGAAAGCGCGCGCCGAGACAGGCGTGAGCGATCATAGCCAGGCGTTGACGGACGCTTCGGACAGTTCCCAAGGTGATGTTGCAAAGTCGGGGAAGGCGAAGCAGCAACGTAAATCGCGGTTGCTTGAGCGCATTACCGGAATTGAAAAATCGTCGGTTTGACCCTCGTACGTTTTGCGACGTGTTCGCTGCTATTCATTCGCAGCTCAATAGGGGTCTGCTAGTCCGTCGTCTTTTGGCCCGCAGCCTTTTCCGCGTCCACATACACATCTGCGCCCATATCGCGGAACTTTTCCGACATCTCCGTCATGCCGGCCTGCTGCTCATTAAGCTTGGCTGCGTAGTCGCGGACTTGTTGGGTGATCTCCATGGAGCAGAACTTTGGTCCGCACATGGAGCAGAAGTGCGCCAGCTTGTGCGCCTCCTTGGGTAAGGTCTCATCGTGGAAGCTTTGCGCTGTATCGGGGTCGAGGGAAAGGTTGAACTGGTCGGCCCAGCGAAAGTCGAAGCGCGCACGCGAAAGCGCATCATCGCGCATTTGCGCAGCGGGGTGACCTTTGGCCAGATCGGCAGCGTGGGCGGCAATTTTGTAAGTAATGACGCCGGTCTTGACATCGTCGCGATCGGGCAGACCCAGGTGCTCCTTCGGAGTCACGTAACATAGCATCGCGGTGCCGAACCAGCCGATCATCGCCGCGCCGATGCCAGAAGTGATATGATCGTACCCAGGCGCGATATCAGTGGTGAGAGGCCCTAGCGTATAGAACGGGGCTTCGCCACATTCGGCAAGCTGCTTATCCACGTTGACCTTGATCTTGTGCATTGGAACATGGCCTGGCCCTTCGACCATGACCTGGCACCCCTTGTCCCAAGCTATCTTCGTCAGCTCGCCCAGCGTTTCCAACTCGGCGAACTGTGCACGGTCGTTCGCATCAGCGATGGAGCCCGGGCGCAAGCCGTCGCCGAGTGAGAAAGATACATCATAAGCGCGCATGATGTCGCAAATCTCCTCGAAGCGCTCATAGAGGAAGCTTTCGCGGTGGTGGGCTAAGCACCACTTGGCCATGATCGAGCCGCCTCTGCTCACAATACCGGTTACGCGGTTCGCAGTAAGCGGTACGTAGGGGAGCCTAACGCCAGCGTGAATGGTGAAATAGTCCACGCCTTGCTCGCACTGTTCGATAAGAGTATCGCGGTAGATGTCCCAAGTGAGCTTTACGGGATCGCCGTCGCATTTCTCCAGCGCTTGGTAGATCGGTACGGTGCCGATGGGTACAGGGGAGTTGCGCAGGATCCACTCACGTGTCGTGTGAATGTTGTGGCCAGTGGACAAGTCCATGACCGTGTCAGCGCCCCATCGGATTGCCCACACCATCTTTTCCACTTCTTCCTCGACGGAGGACGTGACGGCAGAATTCCCGATGTTGGCATTGACCTTCACCCGAAAGTTGCGCCCGATTATCATCGGTTCCAACTCGCAGTGGTTGATGTTGGCGGGTATGATGGCGCGGCCGCGGGCGATCTCAGAGCGCACAAACTCCGGCGTAATGTGCTCAGGGATAGCTGCACCAAAGCCTTCACCGTCGGCCAACGCCACGCTTGCCCGTTCCAAAATGGCCTCGCGACCCAAGTTTTCGCGGTGCGCGACGTAGACCATCTCCTTGGTGATGATGCCGGCGCGCGCGTACTCGAGCTGGGTAACCGGCGTGCCGGGCAAGCTGCGATAAGGTGCGGACTTGTGTGCAAACTCGCGGGCGAGATGTCGGCCCGATAGGTTGCCGTTGTCTTCTGGCTTTACGGTCCGACCCTCGTAGGGCTCAACATGGCCGCGCTCTTTAACCCAAGGTTCTCGGATGCGCGGCAGGCCAAGTTGCAAGTCGATTCTGGCATTTGCGTCGGTGTAGGGGCCTGACGGGTCATAAACTCGAAATGCAAGCTCGCCGCTTTTTTCATCAAGCGCAATCTCTCGGAAGGGCACGCCAACATCAGAGTGGCCGTCTGGTGCAGAATAAATTTTGGTGGACGCGGGAAGCGGGCCTGTCGTTAGCTTGGGTGTTTTGAAATCAGCTTTGCGCGTAACCTTGTTCATGACGACCTCTTCAGTACCTGTCATCCCGAACCAGGCAAAAAATTTTGTCGTTCTTCGGCTCAGTCGGGATGCGACAAGGCCGAGGAGTTCGCGCCGGTTTGAGAGAAAGACGAGGCAAGCTGAAAGAGCGTCCGTCCCTTCGCCGGCATGACCCGGATCAGGTCCTAAGGGTGCTCGCGCGCTCTAGCGCGATCTCAGCCGTATGCCTCCGGCGCCCCTCGGAACGGAAAAGAGTGTGCGCCCTTCGAGGTCAAGGTGCAAGGACGAATGAGAGTGCCGTTATCAAGCGACATAGCCGATGTAGCACAGCCATAGACCGAGCAAGATTTGGATGGCCCCGCTCACCGTCATCATTGTGGGTTTATTCAACATGGACTTGCCCATCGACTGGACGCTATCGGGGAAGAGGATGCGGAACACGCCACCCCCGACCGACAGCCAGCCGAGGATTGTAATTATGACTGGCCAACTAAATTCCCAAACATTGTGGGTGAGCACAATGGCGAGGCCAGCGACCAGGGTAAGCAGGCCAGAAAGAAAGATCATGGCTCGGCTGGCGAGGAAATCTGTGGCCATCTCTCGGAAATCTGTCGGCTTCACAAGCAGACCGGAGCCGATCACGATCAGCACCGGCCCAATCAGCTTGGCAAGAAAGAATGAGGTCTCCATAGGTAACCCTCCCGGTTGCGGCCCGGTAGTCATTCTCGCCGACGGAGTGTGAACTGCACCTGAAGGGGTGACAAGGCAAGCTGTTTCGTTCGTTGTTGATTGGTTGCCCGGAATACTAGCGGCCTTCGCGCCACCAGGCCATCGCGATCAAGAACAGAAGCGCTGCCAGCGCCGTAAGTCCGGTGAACATTGGCGTCAGCTTCACCCCGCGCGTGACAGAGGCTTCGCGGTCCTTGAGCCCCAACCATCCCGATCCGGCCAGCACCCTTGCGTTGGCGAGCATTGAGATGCGTGGCACATCGACTTTGGCCGCTTCTGCGGCAGACTGCGCAGCCGTTGCACGTGTCCAGAATGCGCCGCCGCCGGTGGCATCGATTAACGGCTCCAGTTTCTTCTCCGTTGCCGTGACCTTGCTCATCTCGATAGGGTCGTCGATGCCGGCGTGCGCCACAGCTGCCAGATCGCCTGATTGAACTTTGTAGAGACCAGGAATTTTTACATCGACGCTGGTGCGCCATATGCCGACGCCAGCCGGTTCCAGAGTCAACTCAGACGTCTCGCCGCCCGGTGCCGACAATGTCACGGTCCCGACGGTCTCCTTCATAGACCGGCGCTCGACGGTTAATTTCAAGCCGCGGGCCGAAGCAGTCAGACGCTCCTCCTCAAGGTCGGGTTCCTTCATGAGCCAATGCGACAGGCGTCGCAAAAGGTCAGTGTGCGGCCCGCCGCCTTCAAAGCCGCGCGCCCAGAGCCAAGCGTGGTCGGAGGTAAGAAGGGCCACCCGGCCATCGCCCCTGCGATCTAGAAGCAGCAGTGGCCGTTTGGCGGTGCCCTCCATGAGAATGCGTCCATTTCCCGGAGAGACCTCGACCTGGCGGAACCAGCGCCCCCATGTGGGGTTGCTGCCCTCGACGCCAGCGCCAAACAGATCTCGCGTGACGGGATGTTTGCGCCCATCCTTAGACAGCTTCGCCTTGAACGGTTCGACGATTACACGGCCCGTTGGCGGCGCCGGCAGCACGGGTGATAGTGGTGTCCGAAAGAGACTGAGGTTGCCCGCGTAGTCGTCGCCGGCCGCCACCAAGAGCGCACCGCCCTCGTCTTCCACGTAGCGCGCAATGTTGTCGTAGTAGGGAAGCTGCAACAGGCCGCGGTGCTGATAACGGTCGAAGATAATCAGATCGAAGTCATTGATCTTTTCTGAGAACAGCTCTCGTGTTGGGAAGGCGATGAGCGAGAGTTGGTTGATAGGCGTGCCATCATGCTTTTCCGGTGGACGCAGAATTGTGAAATG
>JAUVPN010000087.1 GCA_030598645.1 Hyphomicrobium sp.
AATATCATGCCGCGAAGGAAGCGCAAGGCCTCAATGAGGCAAAAGTCGCTGACCTCGAGGATCGTTTAAGGCGGGCCGACGTGATCGATACCTCAAAGTTGTCCGGAGCGACGGTGAAGTTTGGCGCGATGGTCACGCTTGTCGATGAGGATACCGACGAAAAAGTCAAATACCAAATTGTCGGGGATTATGAGGCAAACGTGCGCGAAGGAAAGATCTCTATTTCTTCACCAATTGCACGCGCGCTCATTGGTAAGTCGAAGAATGACAGCGTTGAGGTTGTGACGCCAAAGGGCGCTCGTTCATATGAGATTCTGAAAATCGAATGGAAGTAGCGCGCTTCCGGCTCACCTTGCAGAATCACGCGGCAACGTAATGGGCACGCCAGGGTCGCGCTTAGCGCGGCGTATAGTGAGGAACGTCTTGACGCTGGCCACGTTGGGTGCTGCCGTGAGTTCATTTAATACAAACCCTTGGAAGGTCGACAGATCTCGCGCAACGCATTTTAACATGAAATCACTCTCGCCTGAGAGCATGTAGGCTTCGCGTACCAGCGGCCAACCGAGCACCAGATTTTCAAAGGCGCGCAGCTCCGGTTCGGCCTGGTTGTGCAACCCGACCATTGCGAACGCTGCCAGCACGAAGCCTAGCGCGGGCTCGTCAAGGAGCACCGTGTAGCCTGCAATCAGCCCGGCTTCCTCAAGCGCACGCACTCGTCGTAAGCATGGCGGTGCGGATAGACCGACACGATTGGCGAGCGCGACGTTGGTCATGTGTCCATCGCGCTGCAACTCTTTAAGGATGCGCCAGTCAATTGCGTCGAGGCGGACGGACATAGGAACAGCCCTTTTTTGGGTGGCGGCTATTTATGGCTTTGCATAGCGCCGCCTGCTGGGCTTTCGCAACTAACACAGGATACGTACCGGGCGTAGACTTCAGTTGGTGCGTTACTATAGGGGATGGCAACGGCCGTTTCGGCCGGAAGAGGACTCGACTCTTGAAACGCCAGCGGGGAAAAATAGGTTCGATGACGGAAATTACGGAAAGCACTAGTCATTCTATTGATCGGCCGCTAGCCGGGGCGCGGGCGTGGATCATCACGACGGGCGAGAAGGGCATGGATGTTCAGGCGCAAGGCCTGGCCGAAGCGTTGGGTCTCGACTACGAAATGAAGCATGTTTCACCGAGAGGCTTTTGGAGGATTGCAGCACCTTGGGGCCCCGTGGCGCCGGGCGAGCGCTTCGGGGAGGTCGGAACGCCGTTCGGGCCGCCTTGGCCAGACGTTGCGGTATCTTTGGGCCGCGGCAGCGTTCCCTACATGCGCGCCCTGCGGCGCAAATCAGGACCTGAGACGTTCACCGTCGTCATGCAGGACCCAAAGACGGGGCTCGGCACAGCAGATGTGATCTGGGTTCCCCAGCACGATCGCCTGCGCGGTAGCAATGTCATTACTACGCTGACGGCTCCGCACAGCTTTACGGTCGAGCGGTTCTCCGAGCTGCGTCGCAATGTGCCTGCTGATATATCCGCTTTGCCGCATCCGCGAGTGGCGGTCATTCTGGGTGGAAAGAACGGGGTTTACAAGTTCACCGACGCCGACGATGTCCGTTTAAGAACTGCTCTCCAATCGCTGGGGAACTTGGGAGTGGGCTTTATGATCACGCCGTCACGCCGCACCCATCCGCGGTTGCTCGATGTGGTCGATGCGGCGACACGGAATTGGCCGCGTATTCTTTGGAATGGCGAGGATCCCAACCCCTATGCCGACTTCCTTGCGCATGCTGACCTGCTCGTCGTGACCGCGGACAGTGTGAATATGACCGGAGAGGCGTGCGCCACGGGACGACCGGTACTCGTCTTTAGCCCCTCTGGTGGCTCAGCCAAGTTTGACCGCTTTCATGCTGCTCTGGAAGCGCGCGGCGCGACGCGACCGTTGCCCGATCAACTGGAAGCAATCCCCGATTGGAGTTACGAACCTGTGCACTCCGTTAGCGATCTCGCCGAGCAGATCGAGCAGTTCTGGCGTGTGCGCCGCTTTGCTTAGTCAAGGGGAAGAAGGGCGTGGGGAACTTCTTCTCTCGAAGTGAGCCGCTGAGGGCAGGGGGTACTCTTTCCACCTACGAACCCTCACCCCTGCGCCGTATTCGGCTCGCCGTGGAGCTTCTACTTCTATACGTTGGCGCGCCACTCGCGATGACGACGGCCGTGCATGACTATCGGCTGCCGGTCTTCATAGCGCTGGTGCCGGTATTGATCTTTGTGATGTGTTTTTTGCTTGTTGACCAGGCTTTCTCTCTTAAACAAGAACTGACTCGAGGGTTTGGCGTGGGCACGATATTGTCGATCTTGACCGTCTTCATAATCGGCGGCGGAGCCGTTACACTTTTTATCTTTCACTATCACCCGAATTGGTTGTTCGAGTTTCCGCGCAACCGTCCCCAGACCTATACTCAAGTTATGCTGCTCTACCCCGCCATGTCGGTGGTCGTGCAGGAACT
Source organism: Hyphomicrobium sp. (assembly GCA_030598645.1). Next base: position 2,499 of record JAUVPN010000087.1, read on the forward strand.
CGTCTATAGGACTTTCTATTTCCACCGCTACGGCCCCCTGTTTGGTAATGCGTGGTGGCTAGCGATCGTGTTCAACGGAGCACTGTTCGGATTTGGCCATATTGTTATTGGCACACAACTAGCTGTGCTCGGCACCATGGTCGCGGGCATCCTGTTTGCCATCCGCTACGCGTTCACGCGTTCCTTTTGGGCGGTGTTCTTGGAGCACACGCTTTGGGGCGCACTTGTCTTCACCGTTGGGCTCGGTCGATTCTTTTTTACCGGGGTTCCGATCATAGGCTGGCGTTGGTAGCAACACCGCCATGCATTGAGAAAGTGCCGGCGATCGGTTAGAAAGCCGCTAATTCCCATCACACCAGATAGTCAGAGGCGCCAAACGATGGCCACGCCGCAATACGTTTATCATATGTCGAACCTCTCCAAGACCTATCCGGGGGGAAAGCAGGTCCTGAAAGATATTTCTTTGTCGTTTCTACCAGGGGCCAAAATTGGCGTCGTCGGACTTAACGGGTCGGGCAAGTCAACGCTGCTCAAAATCATGGTTGGACATATCACCGATTACGTCGGCGAAGCATGGGCGGCTGAGGGAATAAAGGTCGGGTACCTTGCCCAAGAACCGGAGCTGGATTCTGAAAAGGACGTGCTCGGCAATGCCATGGAAGGCGTTGGAGACAAGAAGGGGCTGATCGATCGTTATAATGAGCTTGCCACAAACTATTCCGACGAGACAGCAGAAGAAATGGCAGAACTGCAGGACGCGATCGACGCACAGGACCTTTGGGATCTCGATACGCAAGTGGAACAGGCACTGGACGCGTTGCGATGTCCGCCGGGAGACGCTGACGTCACCAAGCTTTCGGGTGGCGAGCGTCGGCGCGTCGCGTTAACACGTCTATTGTTGTCCAAGCCGGATATTCTGCTGCTCGATGAACCGACCAATCACCTAGACGCTGAAAGCGTTGCGTGGCTGGAACGCTACCTTAAGGAATACTCTGGTTGCGTAATCTTAGTGACCCACGATCGCTACTTCCTCGACAATATTACCGAGTGGACACTGGAGTTGGACCGCGGAGAGGGTGTTCCCTATAAGGGCAACTACTCAAGATGGCTTGAGCAGAAGGCCAAGCGCTTGGAGATGGAGAAAGGCCAAGAGGAGGCGAAACAACGCACCTTGAAGCGAGAGCTGGAATGGATCCGCGCCTCGCCCCAGGCGCGCCAGGCCAAATCAAAGGCACGAATTACGGCCTACGAGAAACTTGCCGAGGAGGCAGGGCGCGAACAGTCCGGCCGTGCGACGATCCAGATTGCGCCGGGCCCTCGGCTCGGCGAGCTTGTTGTTGAGGCTTCTGGGCTGACAAAAGGCTTCGGCGATCGGCTGTTAATCGAAGACCTTTCTTTCAAGCTGCCCCCCGGTGGCATCGTCGGTGTTATTGGGCCAAACGGCGCGGGTAAGACCACCCTGTTCAAGATGTTTACCGGGCAAGAAAAACCCGACGCCGGTGCCATTAGGCTCGGTGAGACGGTCGAACTTTCCTATGTCGATCAGTCCCGGGATCACCTCGATGACAAGAAGACGGTATGGGAGGAAGTCTCGGGTGGATTAGACCAGCTCTTGGTTGGCAAGCGCGAGATGCCGAGCCGCGCGTACGTTGGCTGGTTCAACTTCAAGGGACCTGATCAGCAGAAAAAGGTGGGGTTGCTCTCTGGAGGTGAGCGCAATCGCGTGCACCTTGCGAAATTGCTCAAAGAGGGTGGCAACCTATTGTTGCTCGACGAACCGACCAATGATCTCGACACCGAAACGTTGTCTGCGCTTGAAGCGGCACTTGAAGACTTCCCGGGTTGCGCCGTGATCATTAGTCACGATCGCTTTTTCCTCGATCGCATTGCGACCCATATCCTCGCTTTCGAAGGCGACAGCCACGTGGAATGGTTTGAAGGGAATTTTGCCGACTACGAAGAGGACAAAAGGCGCCGTTTGGGCGATGCTGCTATTGAGCCTCACCGCATCAAGTTTAAGAAGTTTGCCAGGGGTTAGTACTTTTCTGGACTGAGCGGAATTGCTCGCCTCCGATCGCTAACCGGTTGTGCGAGGCGCTCGGATGGTGACTGTCAACGGAGGCGGGCATTTTCTGACTTTCGCCAACTGCGCGCTGTGATTACGCCCTTGAAGGATTTCATCGCGCAGAGCACTACAGCGGGTAAATAGCCATGTATCTGCTTTACGGTTTTCCAGGATCACGGACGACTCGAGTGACATGGACGCTCGAGGAAATTGGTGTGGATTATAGATTTGTAGCAACGCGCCCACATTCTAGGATCGCTTATTCGGTGAATCCGAGTGGCAAACTTCCAGCTCTTAAAGTCGGTGACCAATCGATTATTGATTCCATTGCAATCTGTTCCTACTTGGCAGACTCCCATCCCGAAGCGGAACTTACATTCAGGCCGGGGACGATCGAGCGCGCTCAAATGGAAAGCTGGCTTCAGTTTGCAGCACTGGATCTAGAAGCCCCGCTTTGGATGTTCAATCGTCAGACAATGTTACTGCCTAAGTCGAAGCGCACGCCAGATATTCTCAAATTGTGCGCCGCGGATTGGGTCGCAGCAATCAAAACGATGGCTACTCGTCTTGGCGAAAACACTTACGCCATGGGAACTGTATTCACGGTTCCAGATGTTGTCCTGGGACACATCGGCCGATGGGCATCAGCTGTCGACTTCCCAATCGAGCCAAGTTCCGTGGCGAAGTATTTTTGTCGCGTGCATAGACGCCCCGCACTGGCGCGCGCCCTGGAAAGGGAGAGTATTGCCGCGAGAGAGCTTAAATGATCTCCCATCGCGCCAATTTCTATTTGTTAAGAGCGACGACTAGAGACTTTGGGTTTCCGCCATTATCACTGATGTAGTTCTGGAACAAGTTGTCTAGGAACGACGTCATCCAAAAACCAATGATCTGGGCGTCGCGAACTTTGTACGTCTTGCCACGGCGCACCACGAGCCAACGTACATCGTAGCTGTCGCCGCTGCGCAGCTTAACGCGGGTATCGACATATGTTCCATAGGTGGCACCGCGAGACTGCGCTGTCACAATGATGCGGGCAACTGGATAGCTAGGAGATTCCTTGGCTGCGTAACGGGCAATGAAGTTGACCATCCCGCTGTAATAGACAGGGCGATCAGATCGCGGAAGGCTTCGGGCGTACGACCCAAGAGCAGACAGACCTATGGAAGGTACGTCTGCGTTGGCAGCGAGGACTTTGGCAAACTGTGCCGATGAGCCCGAACGGTGGGCTGCCAAGAGTTCGTTAGCCACCCTCTTCATGTAACTGGCAGGGGTCTCAGCGCGTGTTGCAACGCTCGTCACCACCAGCGCTATGGCGGCCAGCACTAGCGTGCGTACAACAAGAGAAAAATGGTTATGAGGCGTACTACGCAGCGACGTTCCAATAATCATACTTTAGAGGCTCCTACAGGAAAACACAGGTCGCGGGGCACTGGTTGGACATACGAACACCCGCCGTTGCCTCTTCAACGCAGCAAGCCTTGCAGACAGCACTACAGTCAAAGCTTGGATGAGGATAACGACGATATTTTGAACGGATGTGGATTCAAACATGAGCCGGGCTCCACCAATTGTACAATTGCTGAGGCGACCACATGGAATTGAAGCGGTAAAGTTCCTTAGGCGGGATCTGCCGTTGGCCGAGCAGAGCTGCCACACGGTCGATGTCTTCCTGCAACATGTGATTGGAGACACCTAGCAGCACCGATTTGTCGCGTTCAGGGTGCACCAGAATGAGTTCGTGCCGCGTGCCCGACAGCGAAGCGCGTAGATGGTGGGTAATGCCCGTGAATGAGTTAAGTGTGGCCCTCCAGGTGCGCGCGCGAAAATTCCTGCCATCCGTCACGGTGACGATCGCATCGTCGATCTTGACCGAGCGGCGCACTGCAACCCGATCGAGTAGGCGCTTAAGGGGCAAACCGAGCAGATAGGCTAAAAAGACAATTGCTGCGAGGATTTGAGGCGCAAGCATCGGTCTTTGCGCCACAATTGCTCGGGTGTCTGGCGCAGCGGCAGCTTGTACTATCAGCAGCGTGCACGCATAGCCTAGTGCAACCACGGTAGGTATGAGCAATAGCAGAAACGCTATGGAAGTGCGGCGCGAGCAGGTCTGAATGCTTGAGAAAGGGAGGACGGAGGGCAGCTGCGGCTCAATCCGGTCGAAAATGGCTGCACGCATTGCTAGGTCCACAACTGACTGACAGATGCTGGGCAGCTTATAAAATCATGCTTACTCTGAGGTTAAGGCCTGTCCTGAAAGGGCGCGCAAAAAGGAACACGATACTCGCGACGGCTGCCTTGACACATAAACATATCTTTATATGATCTTCCAGTGTGGGAGGGTTTCGTGTCAGGATCACTAGCCAGCGAAGAGGTTGTGACCGCGCTCAAGGCCGCGGCAGAACCTACGCGATTGCGCATTCTGTTGCTACTTGCAGCTGGCGAGTTGAGCGTCAAGGACCTGACTAAAATATTGGGGCAAAGTCAGCCGCGCATTAGCCGGCATTTGAAACTATTGGTTGCGGCAAGGCTAGTTGAACGCTTCCGCGAAGGGAGCTGGGCCTATTTTCACGTTTCCGACAGTGCTCAAGGGGGTAAGCTCGCGCGGGACATTTTGGCCATCGTAGACGTGGCCGACCCAGAAGTTGAGCGAGATAGAGCTCGCGCGGAAGAGCTGAGGCGGGACCGAGAAACTGCTGCGCAAACTTACTTCCGTGAGCACGCTGCCGATTGGGACCGCATCCGCTCTTTGCATGTGCCCGAAAGCAAAGTCGAAGAGGCGATGAGTATTGCACTCGGCAGCGGCCCCTTCCGCCTACTCGTCGACCTCGGCACCGGAACGGGGCGCATATTGGAGTTGTTTGCGGGTCGATACGAGCGTGGACTGGGTTTCGATATGAACCAAGCAATGCTGGCTTATGCGCGCAGCAAGTTGTCGAACTCGCATTCGACCAAAGCTCAGGTTCGCCATGGTGACATTTACGCGTTGGCTCTGCCCGACACTGTGGCTGATGCAGTTATCATGCATCAGGTCTTGCATTTCCTGTCTCAACCGGCTCACGCTATTCGGGAGGCTGCCCGAGTCCTAGTGCCAGGCGGCCGGCTGTTGATCGTTGATTTCGCGCCGCACGATTTAGAGTTTTTGCGCGAGGAATACGCTCATGCCCGGCTTGGGTTTGCACCGACTCAGGTGGCCCAATGGTTCAAGGATGCAGGCTTAGAGCCGTTGGAGCAGCGTGACTTTGAACCCCGGACGAAAGGCGGGCGGGAACAACTTACAGTATCGTTATGGCTGGCTGCGCGTCCAGACAACGTGCCTGGGCAGCCCAAAAGAAAACGTACGCCCGCCCCCGAGGTGCAGGAGGCTTCATGATGGCTGGTTTGACCGAGCGGAAGAGCAGGCTCTTAGGGGCTGGAGAGATCGAGGTGTCGTTCGAGTTCTTCCCGCCAAAGACGGAGAAGATGGAGGCGAACCTTTGGACGGCAGTTGAACGGCTCGCGCCATTGCGCCCTGAGTTCGTTTCCGTCACCTATGGGGCAGGCGGCTCAACGCGCGAGCGGACGCACGCCACGGTCGCGCGCATCGTCAAGGAGACGGAATTAAAATCTGCGGCCCATCTGACTTGCGTCTCGGCAACGAAAGATGAAGTTGATGCGGTGGCGCAGGATTATTGGGACGCAGGTGTTCGTCACATAGTAGCCCTTCGCGGCGACCCCCCAGCAGGCCCCGGCACCAGGTATGAGCCGCATCCGGGCGGCTACATAAATGCGGCCGATCTTGTTGCGGGCCTAAAGAAGATTGCACCATTCGAGATCTCAGTGGCGGGTTATCCGGAGGGGCATCCTGAGAGCTCTTCATCAGCCGCTGACATGGACAACCTCAAGGCCAAAGTGGATGCCGGAGCCGACCGTATTATCACGCAGTTCGGCTTCGACAACGCGCCGTATCTGGGTTTTCTGGAACGAGCGCGTGCTTCGGGGATTTGGGTGCCGATCACGCCCGGTATCGTGCCTATTCATAACTACAAACAAGTAGCGGGCTTTGCAGGGCGGGCGGGTGCAAGCATGCCCTCCTGGTTGGCGCATCGATTTGAGGGTCTAGAAGACGATCCAGCAACGGGCCATCTTGTTGCCGCTGCCGTGGCGACTGAGCAGGTGATGAATCTCGTCGACGAGGGCGTCAAGAAATTCCACTTCTATACCCTCAATCGCGCGGACCTCGTCTACGCGATCTGCTACCTGCTCGGCTTGCGACCGCATAACGCTTTCGAAAACCCAAAACTGCGCGCTGCGGTGTAAGGGAGAGAACTACCAGTGAAAAGGATCGCGAGCGCGAAAGCACTAGAAGCCGCAGCTGCCGAACGCATTCTCATCATTGATGGAGCAATGGGCACGATGATCCAGCGCTACAGGCTGGACGAAGCGGGCTACCGCGGGGAACGCTTCAAGGATTGGAAGCAGGACGTGAAGGGCAACAATGACCTTCT
>JAUVPN010000092.1 GCA_030598645.1 Hyphomicrobium sp.
ATCGTTTGCCGAAGGTTTCATACGAAGAGATGCTGGAGATGGCCTCCCTAGGCTCGAAAGTTTTGCAGACGCGTTCCGTCGAGCTTGCCATGGTGAACCGGCTGAGGGTTCGTGTTCTGTCGAGTTTCGTTACGCCCGATGCCATGGCACCGGTGCACATAGATCGCTTGGAAGATATCGGGACTATTGTTTGCGATGAGGATGAGATCGTGGAGAGCCAAGTCGTTAGCGGGATCGCCTATGCAAAGGATGAGGCGAAAGTCACGCTCATCAAAGTTGAGGATAAGCCGGGTGTTGCTGCGCGCATCTTTGGGCCGCTCGCCGAGGCAAACATCAACGTTGATATGATCGTTCAGAATGTGACCCCTGACGGACAGCATACCGATATGACGTTTACCGTGCAGGCCGCCGAGTTACCGCGCACGCTCGAGGCGCTTCAAGCTGCTAAGGAAGTCATTGGTGACTTCGGGTTGAACAGCTCAGCCGACGTGGCCAAGGTCTCCGTCATCGGGATAGGCATGCGTAGTCACGCTGGCGTAGCCGCTATGATGTTCCGAGCACTTGCAGACAAAGGTATCAATATCCTGGCTATAACCACCTCTGAGATCAAGATCAGCGTTCTAATAGATGCTGCCTATGCCGAGCTTGCTGTTAGGACATTGCATTCGATTTATGGTCTAGACGCAGACTAGTGCGGCACGGGCCGGTGCGGTGTATTTGGACTTGAAACTCGCCGCAGTGGCGAATCCATCGGACGGCAACGGCTCATGCAGGGGCGAGGCGACGAGCCACGAGTGATGACGAGTGAACCTGTACTGCGTGTGATAATGCGGCGCCTCCGCGAGATCATGTCGGAGCCCGGCGATGGTCAGACGAGGCTCGACAAGATCGTGAAGCAGATCGCCGGCGTTATGGTGGCCGAGGTCTGCTCGATCTACTTGAAGCGCCAGGACGGCTCCTTGGAATTATTCGCCACTGAGGGCCTCAATGTCAGTGCTGTTCACGCTACTCGCATGAATCGCGGCGAAGGTCTCGTCGGCAGGAGTGCGGAACTGAATATCACGGTCAATGAGCCAGAAGCCTCGAGCCACCCAGCATTCTCCTACCGGCCCGAGACGGGCGAGGAAGTCTATCATTCGCTGCTCGCCGTGCCGGTTCAGCGCAGCGGGCAAGTGCTGGGCGTTCTGGTGGTACAGAACCGAACAACAAAGGATTACTCTGACGAGGACGTAGAGGTGCTGCAAGCGACGGCGATGGTGGTAGCGGAGCATATCGTCTCTGGCGCGGTTGCCGGCGCTGGTGCCGCGATCGAGTTGTCGAAGTCGATGTCCTCTCTGATCGATGGCGAAGCGATCTCCGAAGGCATTGCGTTGGGTCACGTCGTGCTGCACGAGCCTCGCATAGTCGTCGAACGGCTCATGGCCGAGGACACCGATGAGGAGATGGGGCGGCTCGAAAAGGCGATTGCTGCTCTCAGAACCTCACTCGACGAGATGTTCGACCACGAGCACTTAGCTGCTGCGGGCGAGCATCGCGACGTGCTCGAGGCCTACCGTATGTTCGCCCATGACAGGGGCTGGGAGCGGCGATTGCGAGAGGCGGTGGACGGAGGCTTAACGGCCGAGGCTGCGGTGGAACGTGTTCAAAATAGTACTCGAGCTCGTATGCTGCGCCAAAATGATGCCTATTGGCGTGAGCGCCAGCGCGACCTCGACGATTTATCGGATAGGCTCCTGCGCATCCTGGCCGGACGCATAACAAGCGCAGATGAGCCGTCGAGTTTGCCGCCCGACGCAATCCTGGTCGCGCGAACGATGGGACCCGCTGAGCTCTTGGACTACGACCGCAAGCGTCTGCGTGGGCTTGTTGTTGAGGACGGGAGCGGGCAGAGCCACGTTGCAATCGTCGCCAAGGCTTTGGGCATCGCTGCGGTGGGCCAGGCGCGCGGTGTAGTAGAGCGCGTTAGCGCGGGGGATGCCGCGATCGTTGATGCGATCGCAGGCGAAGTGCACTTGCGCCCCTCTGCGGACGTCATCTCTGCCTATTCGGACAAGGTTCGATTCTTAGCGCGTCGGCAGCGACAGTATCGGGCGCTCAGAGACGTCCCCGCCCTCACCAAGGACGGAGCGCGAGTGTCGCTTCACATCAATGCCGGCCTTCTTGTCGAGATGCCGCATCTGAAGCAAGCGGGCGCTGATGGCGTCGGCCTGTTTCGCACTGAGCTGTTGTTCATGTTGTCGAGCACGTTGCCGAAGCTCGAGCGTCAGGTTGAATCCTATCGCGGGGTTGTTGCGCGTGCTGAAGGCAAGCCAGTCATCTTCCGGACGCTCGATATCGGTGGCGACAAGGTGCTGCACTATTTGCGTCAGCCAGCGGAGGAGAACCCCGCCATGGGTTGGCGGGCCGTGCGCATGGGCCTTGACCGGCCTGCTTTGCTACGCACCCAAATTCGGGCGCTCCTTCGGGCTGCGGCGGGCGCAGATTTAAATGTCATGATCCCGATGGTATCGGAGGCTGGCGAAATGGACGCCGTACGCGCCCTCGTCCACAAGGAGCGCGAGATCTTGTTGGCCAAAGGCTATCAGGCACCCAACCGGGTGAAAATTGGTGCCATGATCGAGGTCCCAGGTCTTCTCTTTGAGCTCGATACATTGATGAAGAAGTCCGACTTCGTCTCAGTTGGCAGTAACGACTTAATGCAGTTCTTGTTTGCCGCAGATCGGACGAACGCGCGCGTAGGCAGCCGCTACGACTCGCTATCACCTGCGCCATTGCGCGCCCTAAAAGCAGTCGTAAAAGCAGCTAAGAAGCACGACGTGCCAGTGACCTTGTGTGGTGAAATGGCGGGGCGGCCGATTGAGGCCCTGGCACTGATTGGGCTCGGCTTCCGATCGCTATCGATGTCTCCCGCTTCGATCGGCCCGGTAAAAACGATGATCTTATCGACCCATGCGGGCCGCGCCTCAGCACTCCTTGACAACTTGTTGAGGAAAAGTGCACCCAATATCCGTCAGTCGCTCAATAGCTTTGCGCAATCCGAGGGGATTGAGGTCTAGTTGCCACAACACCTTTGACAAGTGATTGTTTTTGCAGGACGATCCCTGCTAGTGAAATTTTGTATTAGGACGGTATTGCGTGGCAGTCGTCAAGCGTAGTGTGTTTGCCAGGACGCATTCACATCTGAGCCCCGCAATCGAGCGCTCGTCTGTCAAACGGGGTCGGCGGGTGACACCTGCCGCCAACCATTTGGCACAGCAAGTAGGGCTCTTCTTCCGAAACCTCAGGCAGGTCTTCTGGATCTCGCGCGAGCAGATTGCACAAAAGCTTGCAACCCGCGCCGATCCGCGTAGCCGGCGCGGCGACAAATTGCGGACCGCCGGCCAATCCGATTAGCTGCGGGCCGCTGTAGACCCATATACAGCTTAAGCGAATAGACTGCCCTTGAATACGCGCTGCCGAACTCGGCGCCCCTTAGGCCTTGCAGCCCTGAAATGAAAAGATGAGCACAATTCCAAAAGAGAAACTGGACAAACTGGTTGAGCGCTGGACGGCAATCCAGTGTGAGCTCAATGAGGGTGTTAACCAGGACAAATATGCGATTCTCACTAAAGAGTTTTCCGCGCTTAATCCTATCGTGACGACGATCGACGCGCTGCGAGCGGCCGAAAAGGAGAGCGCTGATCTCGATGCTCTTATCGAGGACCCAACCGCCGATAAGGAGATGCGCGAGCTTGCGCGCGTTGAATTTGACGAACTCGCGCCACGCATCGAGGCTCTTGAACATCAACTTACGCTCCAGCTGTTGCCGAAGGACGCCGCAGACGAGCGGAGTGTGATCGTCGAGTTGCGAGCGGGCACAGGCGGCGACGAAGCCGCGCTTTTCGCCGGAGATCTTTACCGAATGTACGCTCGTTATGCTGAGCTTCAGGGGTGGAAAACGGAGATTATCTCCGCTTCGGAAAACGATGTCGGGGGCTTCAAGGAGATCGTCGCATCAATTTCAGGCGGCGGCGTGTTTGCGCGACTCAAATTTGAATCGGGGGTTCACCGCGTGCAGCGCATTCCTGAGACGGAGACAGGTGGGCGCATTCATACATCTGCCGCGACAGTTGCCGTGCTTCCCGAAGCCGAGGACGTCGATATCGATATTCGAAGCGACGACATTCGCATCGATACGATGCGCGCGGGGGGGGCCGGCGGCCAACACGTCAACACGACAGACTCAGCAGTGCGGATCACGCATTTGCCAACCGGGATCGTTGTCGTCTCGGCGGAGAAATCGCAGCACCAAAACCGGCGTCTTGCAATGCAGGTGCTGCGGTCGCGAGTCTACGAACGGGAGCGTCAGCGGGCTGCCGACGAGCGTGCCCTGTCGCGAAAAGGTCAGGTCGGGTCGGGTGACCGCTCGCAGCGCATCCGAACATACAACTTTCCTCAAGGGCGCGTGACCGACCATCGTATCAATTTGACGCTCCACAAACTTGATACTGTGTTGGAAGGTACGGGGTTGGATGAGTTGATTGACGCGCTCATCACCGATCATCAGGCAAGCCAACTCGCAGCGATTGAAAGTCATGCCAACGCTTAACTTTGAGACTGGGACTCAAGTCGTGCGGATTCGTGAATCTGTCCGTCGTGTAACGCGTTCGTTTGCTAAAGCAGGGATCGATACGGCTTCGCGCGACGCGCGGCTTCTTGTTGCGAAAGCGACCGGAATTGACACAGCCCGGCTCATTTCCGAACCGGACCGTTTGATGACCCAAACGGAGTGTCATCGACTCATTGAATTTGTGGAACGGCGCTGCGCTCGTGAGCCCGTTTCGCGCGTCTTGGGGCATCGCGAATTCTACGGACGTGATTTCATTATCACGCCGGCAGTTCTCGACCCGCGTCCCGACAGCGAAACGCTGATAGAGGCGGCGCTGGCGCTTGTAGAAGAAGAGTGCTGGCGCGCAAGGCCAATCCGCATTTTAGACGTTGGAACCGGATCCGGTTGCCTCCTTGTCACCCTTCTGGCTGAACTTCCATTGGCATGTGGCATCGGCACAGATTTGAGTTCGCAGGCGCTGAGCGTCGCCGCCCAGAATGCAACGAACCATGGGGTTGCGAGCCGAGCGCGATTTGAGATGCGGAGGTCTATGGAGGGTCTTGACGAACCGTGCGACTTATTGGTTTGCAACCCTCCCTATATCCCAAGTAGAGAGATTGAATTGTTGGCGCCTGAAGTTCGCGACCATGAGCCGCGCGCCGCGCTTGATGGCGGTGTGGACGGTCTTAGCCTTTACCGAGAGGTTATCCCCGATTTGTTCCGTGTCTGCTCGCGCAGCTGGGTGCTGTTCGAGGTTGGAGCGGGTCAGGCAGATTCCGTTGCCGAACTCCTGGCAACGGCTCGCGGCGCGCGAGGAGCAACAGAGATAAGATTCGCCAGCGACCTCGGTGGCCACGTTCGCTGTGTGGCGGCGAAGATACAGGTATAGCCATGTGACGAAAAACAGTTTGATTTGCCCTGGTTCCGCGTTAATGTGGGCTTGAGCCGTATCGATCGTGCGATGTGCCTGTGGGGTGGACATAGAGTTACCTCGCCGGGCTGCACGAGCAGGGATCGCGAAGTGAGAGGGCAGACCGCGGGAGCGGGGTCGTTATCTTGCTAACGCGAAAGACGCGATCGCTGGCGGCATGGCGTGTTACACGCCTTTTTCCGATTGGATGTGTGGACTGCCGTTGGAGCGTCTCGAAGATAGAATAATGGTGCGCGCCTCCGTACGCGCACATGTGCTTGGGATGGTGGCACTTGCCCTGAAGGCGGGGCAATAGCGACGGAGCATTGCCGCCGACGAACGTGTGCACGCCTTCGGGGAATTTTCACGACCGAGAACGGAGCCAATGAGGCAAGGACAGCAAAACCGCAGGGGCCGCGGACGCAGCAGTAGCAGCGGCCGTAAAAGCCAAAACCCGCTGACGCGCAGCTTTGAGAGTACGGGGCCGGATATAAAAATCCGTGGCACGCCGGCACACATTGCTGAGAAATACATTTCGCTGGCGCGCGATGCCAGTTCCTCCGGGGACCCGGTGCTCTCAGAGAACTATCTTCAGCATGCTGAGCACTACAATCGCATTATCATGACGTTCCGCGAGCAGCAGATCAGCCAGGGGGGCGAAGGCGTAAATGGCACCGTGGGGCGCCCGCGTCAGTTCTCAGCCCATGAATCAGCGGAGTCTGGGGAGGGCTCTGACGTCGACGCGGACAGCGACATGAGGCCGCCGCATCCGCCAGTGCGTCAGCATGAGCCGCAACCGCGGGTCGAAGGCTATCGCGGCGGACAGGAGCAATCCCGCCCACGGGGCCGGTCGGATCGCCAAGAGCGTGGCGGCAGTCGGGGCAGCGGTCGCGGTGGCCGGCCAAGCTCTGAGGCCAGTAATGACGTTCAGCCGCCATCTGCCGAAGGACAATCTTCTCGCCGAGAGGGTTTTGCGCAGGGCCACGAGCAGCCGGAATTCTTGCGTCGACCAGTGCGACGTCCCCGCCGTGACAGTAACGGAGGTTCGACGGAGGCGAACGGCGGGGCCGTCACCGACGACGCTGATAGCGACTGAGGTCGCGCGGCACCCCTTTTTCATTGTTGGAAATAAGCGCAGCTTTGCGCTCAGACGGTAATTGTGTTGCCAATTGCTATGGCGCCGTCCTCGCTGACCCGCGCATAGATTCCAAAATCGGTATGGCCCCAGGTTCGCTGCAGCACAGCTGGGATCGCCATGTCGCGCTGCCCGGTGCCTGGGTCGACGTTGGTTGCTGCGCACCGCGCCGTTCGTTCAAATACGGTAAGCTTAGAATTACCCACGGAGACTTGACTATCGATCCACCTAAATTCTTCCCACGGGGCAGCCCCATCGATCACGATGTTTGGGCGAAATCGCAAGGGATTTACCTCATCGCCGACTGCGCGCTCCAACTCACGCAATGAAGCGAGATTGATTATGTGCACGCACTTGGCTGCCATGTCGGAAAAGCTATGCCCCTCGGAAAATACGATCTTCGGCGCGCCGCGCAGCTCCGCCTGCATATATGCGGCCAGGAACTGCTCTATCACCTGCCGCCCCAGCTTTGTCGTCAGCTGGCCCCGCACGACTTGTTTTCCATTGCGAAGGATAGTCAAGGTCTCGCTGGCGTCATCGAACTTGGTCTGAAGTGTCGTCAGCCGCTCATCGCGCATGAGCATTAAGAAATGTATTTTGGGCAAATGCCGTGGGTTATCCGGATCAAATCCGCCTGGTCCGTTTTGGATTGCGTAAGCGCGGTCGAATGGTACCGTTTCGCCTGCTCTCAACTCAATCAGTTCGAGCGGCTCTGGCGACAAACCTTTGACAGGATAGCGATAAAGGCCGCGGATAGTTGGTCCGTCAGATTGCGCCATAGTTAATGCAACTCAGGTCGCCGGCTTGCGGCCGGGCGATCCCCCCTTTTTGCTGGGTTTCGCACACACTATATCACGTGTTTGAATGGCTCCGCTCGATGCTAATCCAGGCCAGGCGGTGCCGGTTATTCCTGACATGACGGCGTTCTCCCGTGCCGCAAAGGCGGTGATAACGCGCTGAGGAGGGACGATGAACTTTGAAATGTATACGGATCGCGCCCGCGGACTTGTTCAATCCGCGCAGAGTCTTGCTCTACGCGATGGCCACCAGCAATTCACACCTGAGCACCTTCTCAAGGTGCTGCTTGAAGACAGCGAAGGTCTCGCTGCCGGCCTCATTCGTAAGGCGGGCGGTGAGCCACAGGTTGCGCTCAACGAGGTCGAGGAATCGCTTGGCAAGCGTCCGCAGGTTTCTGGAGGGGGTGCGGGTCAGTTGTACGTAGCGCCGGAGCTTGCGCGCGTTTTCGATCAAGCGGAAAAGATTGCTGAAAAGGCGGGCGATAAATACGTCACCGCTGAGCGTCTATTGCTGGCGCTGGCGCTTGAGAAAGGCACCGAGGCCTCAAAGATTCTCGCCAATTCCGGCGTTTCACCCCAGAGTCTGAACGAGGCGATCAATGATCTGCGCAAGGGGCGCACGGCTGATACCTCATCTGCCGAGCAAGGTTATGACGCGTTGAAGCGCTATGCCCGCGACCTCACTGAAGATGCTGCAAACGGTAAGCTCGATCCTGTTATCGGACGCGACGAGGAAATTCGCCGTACCATCCAGGTGTTGTCGCGGCGCACGAAAAACAACCCAGTTCTTATCGGCGAGCCGGGGGTCGGCAAGACAGCAATTGCAGAGGGTTTGGCACTGCGCATCGTCAAGGGTGATGTGCCTGACAGCCTCAAGGACAAAAAACTCTTATCGTTGGACATGGGCGCGCTGATCGCGGGCGCAAAGTACCGCGGCGAGTTCGAGGAACGCCTCAAGGCCGTGTTGAAAGAAGTTGAGGCGGAGGAGGGCCGCATCATTCTGTTTATAGACGAGCTGCACACGATAGTCGGCGCTGGCAAGACCGAAGGCTCGATGGACGCAGGCAATCTGTTGAAGCCTGCACTTGCTCGTGGCGAGCTGCATTGTATCGGTGCCACGACGCTGGATGAATACCGCAAGCACATTGAGAAAGACGCGGCACTCGCTCGACGCTTCCAGCCCGTTTTCGTCGATGAGCCGTCGGTAGAGGATACGATTTCGATCCTTCGTGGCCTGAAGGAGAAGTACGAGCTGCACCACGGTGTGCGCATTGCCGATTCTGCGCTCGTTGCCGCGGCGACGCTATCCAATCGCTATATCACAGACCGCTTTCTGCCCGACAAGGCCATCGACCTCGTCGACGAGGCGGCCTCGCGTCTCAAAATGGAGATCGACTCCAAGCCGGAGGCGCTCGACGCAATTGATCGCGATCTGATGCAAATGAAGATCGAGCGCGAGGCGCTGCGAAAGGAGAGCGATGCAGCCTCAAAG
>JAUVPN010000082.1 GCA_030598645.1 Hyphomicrobium sp.
AGTTTCGGCGTGGAATCCAGCCGATATACCCCGCATGGCACTAGCCCCTTGCCATTGCCTATTCCAATTCTATGTCGCCGATGGCCGACTTTCTTGTCAGCTCTACCAACGCTCGGCCGATATCTTCTTGGGCGTGCCGTTCAACATTGCAAGCTACGCGCTACTGACCATGATGATGGCGCAGGTCGCAGAACTGGAGCCCGGCGAATTTGTGCATACCTTCGGCGATGCGCACCTTTATGTGAATCATCTCGAACAGGCCCACGTCCAACTTGAGCGTACACCACGACCGTTGCCAGAGATGACGATCAACAAGGACGTGCACTCGATCTTTGATTTCACCATCGATGATTTCCAACTAAGCGACTACGACCCCCACCCTCATATCGCCGCGAAGGTAGCGGTATGAGTGGCGCGTCTGTCGCACTGATTGTCGCCGTTGCGGAAAACGGCGCCATCGGAGCGCGGGGCGGTCTGCCATGGCATATTTCCTCCGATTTGAAGACGTTTCGGCGCGTCACAATGAACAAGCCGCTCATCATGGGGCGCCGGACGTTTCAGTCCCTCAAGAAGCCGCTCGATGGTCGCGACAATATCGTTGTAACAAGGAACCAAAACTTTCGCCCTGCTGGCGCTCTTGTGGTTGCCGATTTTGAAGCAGCACTCGCGCTTGCCCATCGCTGCGCCGAGGCTAGGGGTAGCGGCGCAGACGAGATCATGGTTATCGGCGGGACCCTGATCTTCGAAGCAGCGCTGCCGTTTGCGGATCGCATCTACAAAACGGAAGTGCACGGCCGGCCCGACGGCGATGTTTTTTTTCCCGTACTGGAGCCTGGCGACTGGCAAGACGTAGCGCGAACACCCTTGCCGAAGGGCCCGCGAGACGATTTTTTGGCAACCTTTGTGGTGCTAGAGCGCGTGCGTCCAGACCGCGATCCACCCACCCAGGCGGCTTGAAGCCTGAGCCGTGCAAACCAATCTTGACAGCATGTTTGCGCTGAGGGGATGCTCTGGCCTATAAGCGAGCACGCTCCAGACCTGCCAGGGTTACGAGATTGGACCCCAATCGGGTTCCAGTGGATTGACCAGGCGGCCAGCGGCCCTCACACAGCTCGAAAGTATTGAAGGATCTCGTACATGCCGTGGAACAATCAGACTGGTGGTGGCGGAGGTTGGAAAGGCGGCAATGGTGGCGGGCCATGGGGCCAAGGACCGGCGGGAGGAGGGGGGCAGCCGCCTGACTTGGAGGAGATGCTCAAGCGGGGTCAGGACAAGGTCAAGCAGGTTATGCATGGCGGCAGCGGTGTGCCGGGTCCACTGCTGTTTCTTGTGGCCATCGTCGCTGGCGCCATCATCGCGTGGCAGGCGTTTACTTTCCGCGTTGAACCAGACGAGTTGGGCGTCGTCATGCGGTTTGGCGAGTATATTCGTCAGGACCCGCCAGGACTTCACTTCAGGTGGCCATATCCGATTGAAGAGGTGCGCAAGCCGAAGGTTACGCGCCAAAACATTATCGAGATCGGCATGCGGTCAGGACCGGGTGGGCGCCGAGGAGTTTCTGTCCGTGATGAGCGCGCAGAAAGCTTGATGCTGACCGGAGACGAAAACATTGTCGATATCGACTTCGTCGTATTCTGGAGGATTAAGGACGCGGAGAAGTATCTCTTCAACATTCAATATCCCGATAACACCGTGAAGGATGTAGCCGAGAGCGCCATGCGCGAGGTCGTGGGGGAATCGGAAATTCAGCCGATCCTGACGGAGGATCGACAGAAGACCGAAGAGGCTGTTCGCAAACTGATGCAGGCGACGTTGGATACCTATGGTGCTGGTATTCGTATTGATCAGGTAAAGCTGCAAAAAGTTGATCCGCCCGCCGAAGTAATCGACGCGTTTCGCGACGTGCAGGCGGCGCGTGCTGACCAGGAGCGTCTGCAAAACGAAGCCGACGCCTATGCCAATAAGATCGTACCGGAAGCGCGCGGCGACGCTGAGCGCATCTTGCAGGCCGCCGAAGGATACAAACAGAAGGTTGTCAACGAATCGCAAGGTCAAACATCGCGCTTCTTGCAAGTCTATGACCAATACAAGAATGCGCCCGACGTTACGCGCAAACGCATGTTTTTAGAGACCATGGAGCGGGTAATGGGCGGCACCGACAAAATCATTCTCGATAGCAAGAGCGGTCAAGGCGTCGTTCCCTACCTCCCGCTCGACAAACTTCAGTCCAAGAGTGGCGTGGGAGGTAACTGATTATGCGCGGGTCTCTGGCCTTTCTCGTTATTCTCATTGGTCTCGCCGCCGTCGCGGTCTATTTCTCAGCCTACATCGTACATCAGAATGAGCAGGCGCTAGTGCTGCGCTTTGGTGAGCCGAAGAAAGTCGTGAAAGATCCTGGTTTAAAGTGGCGATGGCCGGTCGTCGATCAGGTGGAAATCTACGACAAACGCATCCTCGATCTGGACACGGCTCCCCAGGAGGCCATCGCCAAAGACCAGAAGCGTCTCGTGGTTGACGCCTTTGCGCGCTACAAGATCGTCGATCCTCTAAAGTTCTATCAGACGCTGCGCTACCAGGAGGGTGTGCGCTCCCGCCTTGGGCCGATCGTTGAATCAGCACTGCGTCAGGTGCTGGGCGCTGCTACGTTCCAGGAAATTGTTCGCGACAACCGTGAAGAGCTGATGAAACGTATCGCCACCCAGGTGAACCAAGAAGGTGAAGAGTTTGGCTTAGAGGTTGTCGACGTTCGCATGAAACGTGCTGATCTGCCGGAGCAAAATTCCAAGAGCGTGTTCGCGCGTATGCGCGCCGAACGAGAGCGTGAGGCAGCCGAGTTCCGCGCCGAAGGTGCAGCTTCAGCCAACCGCATCCGGGCGACGGCGGATCGCCAAGCGACCGTGATCAAGGCGGAAGCTTCCCGCAAGGGCCAGGAGACCCGCGGTCAAGGCGATGCACAGCGCAACCGCATCTACGCCGACGCTTACACCCGCGATCCGGACTTCTTCGGCTTCTACCGCTCGATGCAAGCCTACGAGAGGGGCTTGGGGTCGGATGACACTCGGCTGCTGATCTCACCTGATTCGGAATTCTTCAAGTACTTTAAGGACCCCTCCGGCGGCACGGGGCCGGCGCAATCGAGCGTGCAATGAGCGATCTGATCGTTGGGTTCGGGCTCGTACTCGTCATAGAAGGCATGCTCTGGGCCATTGCCCCGCACCTCGGCATCCGCATGTTGGAAGCGGCCGAGGCCACGCCCGAGGGGACGCTACGAGTTGCCGGCTGGACCGCGGTCGGGCTGGGTGCCGCGCTTGTTTGGCTGATTCGCGGTTGAGGATGCCGACCGCCGCGTTGACAGCGGCTTCTCATTGCCATCCTGTTGCTCTTAACGTTCGGCATTTATGATCGGCGAAAGGCTGCCGCGGGCGAGAGTTGGCCGGTTGGGGGATCCGGCAGGAGAAAAGTTCATGCGAAATTTGTCGCGGTACTGCGGCAGGCCAACCGGTGTCCTTATGGCGCTGTTGTTATTGGCTGGCGCAGTGTCTTCCGCGCCCAAGCGTGGCCCTCAGTCCGTAGCGCCCGTCGCGGAGGACTTGATCGAGGCGGTCGTCAACATCTCAACGAGTCAGGCAATAAAGGGGCCCCAGGGGATCCCGCTGCCGAATGTGCCCGAGGGTTCGCCCTTCGAGGATCTTTTTGAAGACTTCTTTGATGACAAGCGCGGCGGTCGCATAGTTCCGGAGCGCAAGGTTTCGTCCTTGGGTTCTGGTTTTGTCATTGATGGTAAAGAAGGCATCATTGTTACCAATAATCACGTGATCGACGGCGCAGAGGAAATTAACGTCAATTTCCATGATGGCGTGAAGCTCAACGCGAAGCTCATTGGCAAAGACACCAAGACCGACATTGCGCTTCTAAAGGTGAAACCTAACAAAGAGCTCAAGGCAGTCTCCTTCGGGGCTTCAGCAAATATTAAGGTTGGCGATTGGGTGATGGCGATCGGCAACCCGTTTGGCCTTGGCGGCACCGTCACAGTGGGCATCATTTCGGCGAAGGCTCGTGACATCAACTCGGGCCCTTATGACGACTATTTGCAAACCGACGCATCGATTAACAAGGGTAACTCCGGGGGGCCGTTGTTCAACATGGACGGAGACGTCATAGGCGTAAACACCGCAATCATTTCACCAACAGGTGGTTCGATTGGCATTGGTTTTGCTGTCCCGGCAGATACTGCGGCCCCCGTCGTGCAACAGCTATTGGAATTTGGCCAGGTGCGTCGTGGCTGGCTTGGTGTGAAGATCCAAACAGTTACCGAAGGCATTTCTGGAAGAGTGAATGTGCCGGCGCAGACCGGAGCGCTCGTTGCCGCCGTTACACCTGACAGCCCCGCCGCGAAAGCGGGATTGAAATCGGGTGACGTCATTGTGAAATTCGATAGCAAGAGCGTCTCACGAATGCGCACACTTCCGCGGTTGGTCGCGCGCACGCCCGTTGACAAGACAGTGGACGTCGAGGTGCGGCGCAAGGGAGAGAAGAAGACATTGCGCGTGACGATCGGGCGCCTTGCCGATGATAACGAGCGGCCCAAAGCGTTGTCTCGAGCCACTGACAACGGCGGACAGGAGCCGGAGTTGTCGGTGCTTGGCCTAAAGCTCTCGCCCCTCAATGACAAATTGCGCTCCAAATACGGTATCGGGTCAGACGTCATTGGGGCGATCGTGAACGAGGTCGATCCTAAAAGCCCGGCGGCAAAGCGGATCAGACCCGGTGATGTGATTGTCGAGGCTGCGCAAGAGCCGGTTGCTGATCCGCAGGACTTTGCCAAAACGGTGGAAGACGTGAAAAAGAGCGGCGGTAAAACCGTGCAAGTTGGTGTTGAGGATGCCCTAGGTGGCTATCGTTTTATTGCCGTCCCAGTGCAGTAGGTCCTGCTGTATTGCACTTGCGCCGCCGAAATAAGAAATCGTCAGAACAAGGAGGTTCTCCGCGTGTCGGAACGTCAAGGCATCTTAGATACCATCGCCGAAAACCTAGCGCCCGTGCACAGGGACGGGCACAAGTTCCTGGCCATAGCGGCGGGCTTAGCTTTGCTCTTCTTTCTGATCTGGCCTCCGCTCGCTTGGCTGCTGGTTATCGTGACTCTCTTTGTCGCTTATTTCTTCCGCGATCCCGACCGCGTGACGCCGCTGCGCGAAGGCCTCATCATTGCCCCCGCAGACGGGCGGATTTCTTCGGTTGAAACGGTCAGTCCACCGGCTGAGCTTGGTCTTGGCCCGGAAGAGCGTGTCCGCATCTCAACCTTCCTCTCCATCTTAGATGTACATATTTGCCGTGCGCCGGTCGCGGGACGGATCGTGCGCTCCGTTTACGTGCCCGGAGCATTTTTCAATGCCGCGCTCGACAAGGCGAGCGAAGAGAACGAGCGTCGTGGGCTCCTTGTACAAAGATCGGACGGCAGTGAAGTTGCGGCAGTGATGATCGCCGGGCTTATCGCGAGGCGTATCTTGGCCTTTGTACACGAAGGAGATAGCGTGGGGCCTGGCGAGCGGATCGGGCTCATCCGCTTCGGTTCGCGCGTGGATGTTTATCTGCCGCCAGGAAAGCATGCGCTGATTGCTGTTGGGCAGCGAGCGGTTGCGGGTGAGACAGTGTTTGCGGACACGCAATCTGACGAGGAAGATCGGGTAGCCCGCCGGGCCTGAACTAAATACTTGAAGGCTGACGACCTTCTCCAGGAGGACTATGTAATAGGTTAAGCAACATGGATCCGATTGTACCAAGGCTCGAACGAGAGACACGCCGACGGCGGAAAACGCCGATCTTCCGCCATCGGCACGTGCCGGTCCGAATGTTAGTGCCGAGCTTTTTCACGCTCCTTGCCTTGTGCGCGGGGCTTACCTCCATTCGCATGGGTATAGAGGAGCGTTATGATCTGGCGCTTGGGCTGATCGTCTTTGCCGCGCTGCTCGATGGCATCGATGGCCGTATCGCCCGGCTTCTCAAAGCGTCTTCGCGCTTTGGCGCCGAAATCGATAGTCTCGCTGACTTTGTCAATTTCGGCGTGGCGCCAGCGCTTCTAATATTTAACTGGGGGCTGGGTAGCCTTAAGAGTCTGGGCTGGATTTGTGTGATGATTTTTGCGCTTGCCTCTGCATTGCGGTTAGCGCGTTTTAACGTTGCGATCGAGGATGACCAACAGCCGAAGTGGCGCAAAGGGTTCTTCATAGGCATGCCGACGCCTGCCGCCGCAATCATCGTACTCTTGCCGATCTATCTGGAGTATCTGGGGTTTGTGGGTATCCGCTCCTCGCCTCTACTGCTGAACGTCGTTCTGGTCTATACGCTTTTGATCGCCTTCATGATGGTGTCGACCATCCCCACGTTTTCTGGAAAGCTCCTTGGTGAGCGTATATCCCGCGAGTACGTATTACCGATATTCATGCTCGCCATCGGCTTCGTGGCATTACTTGTCACGTACCCTTTCGGGACGCTGACGGGAGCCTCACTTGCCTACCTGGCGACGATTCCAGCGAGCTGGCATCGTTTCGGCCAAATGGAGGGGACGGACCAGGACGACTTATCCGGTGAGAACGAGGCTGCTGAACCGGATGGCGCTGCAAACGACGATGGGCACGTCTTCGCCATTCGATCTGGAGATCAAGCGAACTAAATGATTTCAGCGTTATTGGCGCTGCATGAGGCGCTCTCGCAAAGCCTTGAGCGCTGGACTGTTTACGGTCTGGCCTACGCCGGCGGGCCTAGTTGCCATCTGAGAGGGCCGTTCGGCCGCCGCGCGAACCGAATTACCATTGTCCATCACGCCAGCGAATTCGGGCTGCTTGTGATGCATTGCGGTGGCGCGTCCCTCAGAAACTGTGCCGTCGACGGCTGTTCCGTTCCTTGGCGCGCCATTGGTTGTCGTTGTGTTAGCAGCGACTGCGGCAGGCACAGTCGCGTGAGCGGGCCGCAGAGCTGGTTGTTGTTCGTGGCTCTGGGGATCTGGCCTATTCGGCAGATCAGCTGGAGCAGCGTTATCGACTTGCTCCTTATTTTCCCCCGCAAAGACGGCTCCCGCGGGCGTGTCATCGCCATAGGAGGCGACAACGGCAGAACGCCATTTCTCTACGATTTGCTCTAAGAATCCTTCGTCGCCGACCGAATGTTGCCAGTGCGCACTAAAGGCTGCCGTGGAGCTGCGCGGCCGCACATCTGCGGGGAGCTCGTCAAACTTGATACGCACCGGCAGCGCGACACCGTCTCCAAATGCCAGCGCTTCGCGTTGACCAAGCGCCGACAAAAACTCCAATAGACCTGATCCGGTATCCGAGAGAGCAGACTAAACGATTTCCTGATCGCGGTCGTTCGACATTCTGAGTGCGAACACCGTATTACATTGCGATACGATTGTGGGATCAATCTCGGCAGGACGTTGTGTGACGATACACAGGGAGACACCGTACTTGCGGCCCTCCTTGGCGATCTTTGCAATGGCACGCCTGCACGGCTCGAAGCCGACTTTTTGGCTCGCAGGTACATAGCGATGCGCCTCCTCGCACACGAGCATCAACGGTAACTTGCCTTCGCTCCAATGCGCAAAATCGAATGTCATACGCGCCAAAACGGATACGACGACATTGACAATCTCGGTTGGCAGGCCCGTCAGCTCAAGAATCGTAATGGGCTTGTTGTTTACGGGCACGCGAAAGATGCGTCCCAGGACCTGCGTCATGCCGTCATTGACGGTCAGAGACCCGAACATGAAAGCATAGCGGCGGTCCTGAGAAATGGCATCGATGCGGGCCTTGATATAGCGGTAGGGCGCAAGGTCGTTCTTGTTCTCCAGCTTACCCATCCGCTCGTCGATCAAACCTGCCAGGTCTGAGATCCGGTAGGGCACTGGTGTGTCGACGGTAAAGCGCCCTGCCTCGTAGATGTCACGGCGTACGGTCTGGCTCTCACGCCCACGGCCGTTGCTATAGCGCGCTTTAGCTAGAGGGATCAGCTCCTGCAGAATCTCGATCTCTGATTTACGCTCCTTAGTGCCAATTAGAACCTCAACGATTTCCTCGAAGTTCAAAAGCCAAAACGGTAAATGCATATTGCTTGGAGAGACGACTTCCGCCAAGGCGCCGAAGGCGGTCGCGTACTCATTGTGGGGATCGAGCAGGACAATATGTGCGGCTGGGTTCTTATTAAGAATGGAGCGCAAGATTAGTGCAGTCGTGCATGATTTTCCCGTCCCCGTCGTGCCAAGGACCGCGAAGTGCTTTCCGAGCAGCTCGTCAACACAAACCATTGCTGGGATGGTGCTATCTTGGCGGATGCAGCCAATGCGCACCGATCTATTCGGGTCACCGCAAAAGGAGGCTTCAAGTTCTGGCTTAGATGCCACACGGGCTCTATCTCCCAGCAAAGGGTAGAAGGTAACGCCGCGTGAGAACGTAACGGCTTGACCATCCTTGTTGCGCCATAGCTCGCCAACAAGCCCCAACTCGGCAATCCAGATCTCTGCATCTCCATCGCGCTGCGCGGGAACTGGCACGCTCAAGGCAGAAACGATGGCGAGCACAACCGTGTTCTCCATCTCTATTGCGAGCAATGTCCCCATGTCGGGGCGCTCGGTGAGACGAATGCGTTCGTCCTTTGGGCAATCGAGCAGCAAGATAGCTTTCGCGCCGGTGACTGAGACAATACGACCGATAGACCCATCCGCTACCGTAGCGCTGCCGTCTGAATTTGACATGTTGGATTGCATTCCGTTTGTCCCCATTACGGCGCGAGCCCCTGGCCCATCACCGCGTCGCGTACCTCTGTTACGGAGAGTTGATCACGTGGTGGCAAGGTCACCTCTACCTGCGTACCAAGATTGAGTTCACTTTCTAATTTTAAATTGCCGCCATGCAATTGAACGAGCGCTTGGGCACCGGGCAACCCTAGACCGGTTCCATTAGGCCACCGCGCAGGGCCCACGTCGACTTGGTCAAATGGTGTCAGGGCCGCGGCGATACTATCATCACTCATGCCGACACCCGTGTCGGTGATGCGAATGGCCACGCCACCTTCACCAAGAGAGTTGGCTTCGATCAATACGGAGCCACCGTCGGGCGTAAACCTGACTGCGTTGGAGATGAGACTTGTAAGCACTTGACGAAGCTTCCCGCCGTCGCCGCGCACGCCGGGAAGATCTGCCTCGATGTTATCACTGAGAGTGATGCCTGCGCTTGGTGCGATCAGCCG
>JAUVPN010000125.1 GCA_030598645.1 Hyphomicrobium sp.
AAATGATTTGAGCACTCGCGATGTTTGCTCCCGCGGTAGCGCACGCCCCGGCCAAGAGCGCAAGCAGGCGCGGATGATTGGGCGCCACAACGGTGAGCTCTGTAACTGCCATAAACGCGTCGGTTTTGGTCTCGGTAGCAAGATGCAAGCCACGCCGATCGGCGCGCCGCAATAGGTTTGCGTGCTCGACCTGACGTGTGGTGTCCGTTCGAAGCCAATAGTCGGGATATTGACGGTCTACGAATCCTTTAAACTCGGCCGTCGTCCAATCCTTCAGAGCGCTCTGAAGATTCTTCTGCGCCTCAGCTATGCGCTGGCTGCGCTTCGCCTGAGTGTGCCCCCCAATAACCACTGGCTCGGTCTCGTAGTAAAGCGTTCGCAGCAATTGGCCCTTCCAGCCATTCCAGACTCCAGGGCCAACGGCGCGGATGTCTGCAACCGTGAGCAGGAGCAACAATTTCAACCGCTCAGGGCTCTGCACAAGTTCTGCAAAATCCCGGACCGTTTTGGAATCTGTAATCTCGCGACTCTGCGCAAAATTGCTCATGGTGAGATGTTGCTCAACGAGCCAGGCGGCTGTCTCCGTCTCGGCAGCACTCAAACCGAAGCGAGAACCGAGCTTGTGCGTGACGCGCGCGCCAAAGATCGAGTGGTCCTCCTCTCGACCCTTACCGATGTCGTGGAGAAATGCGGCAACGTAGAGAGCTCGCCGGTTCTCAATACTCTTGATGATTTCTGTAGACAACGGCAGCTCGGTCGAGGCTCCTCCGTTCTCGATGTCCGTAAGCATGCCCACAGTACGCACCAAATGCTCGTCGACCGTAAAGTGGTGGTACATGTTGAATTGCATCATGCCCACGACGTGGCCAAACTCGGGAACAAACCGGCCAAGAACACCAGCATCGTTCATGCGCCGTAGCGTTATCTCCGGGCTGCCTTCGCCAATTAATAGATCGAGAAATATGCGGTTTGCTTCTGGGTCAGCGCGCAGCTTATCGTCGATGAGATGCAAGGATCGGCGCAAAAGGCGGATAGCATCAGGGTGTAGAAAAGAATCGGTGAGCCGCGCCTCAGCAAAAAGCTTGATGAGATTAACGGGGTCGCGCTTGAATACGCCTTGGTCAGCAACATTCAAGCGGTCGTTGTCAATGCGAAAATCGGTGCGGGTGCGAACTTGGCGTCGCGCCCTCCAGTTTAGTGGCGCCAAGATTCGGCTAAGGCCCGGTGCCTCCTTGAGTTGCTGCATTTCGAGGGCTGCGCATAGGATTGCCGTCAGATCGCCGACGTCTTTGGCAACAAGAAAATAGTGCTTCATGAAGCGCTCAACGCTGCGCAGGCCGCCGCGAGCTTTGTAGCCGAGCCGTTCGGCCAGACACTGCTGCACTTCAAATATTAACACCTCATCGGGGCGGCCGGCGATGAAGTGCAGAAAGCACCTGACCGTCCATAGAAAGTTCTCACATCGGCGAAACGTCGCGACCTCGTCCGACTTAAATATTCCCGCCGCTACGGTGGCGGCGCCCACGCCTTGACCATAAAGATACTTCGAAAGCCAGTGCAGTGTATGCAAGTCGCGAAGCCCGCCCTTACCGTCCTTTATGTTGGGCTCGACCTTGTAGCGGCTTTCACCCGCGATACGGTGGCGCACATCGCGCTCACCCATTTTTGCGTCAATGAATGTGCGCGCCGTGCCTGCGACTACTTGATCGCGAAAGGACTGTTCGAATTCGGTGAATAGCTGCAGATCACCTTGGATCAAGCGCGCGTCTAGCAGAGAGGTTCGAATAGTAATATCGGAGGTGCTTTGCTTGACGCATTCCTCAATGGTCCGCGTCGCATGGCCTACCTTGAAACCAAGGTCCCACAGCACATACAAAATGTATTCAGCAACGCTCTCCCCCCACGGGGTCTGCTTATATGGGAGCAAAAACAGCAAATCGATGTCGGAATGAGGCGCGAGAAGCCCGCGCCCGTAGCCGCCTGTGGCGACCATCGCCATCCGCTCTGCATCCGACGGGTTTGTAGTCCGGTAGACGAACTTCACCGAGTGGTCATAAAGCAGTCGCACCAGCTCATCTTGAAACTGGGACAGCCCGGCCGCGCAGCGGCGCCCGTTATGATCGGCCTCTAGACCAGCGCGAGCAGCGTTGCGGGCCTCCGCCACAAGCGATTTCAACCGATCGACAATTACTTTGCGCGCGTCGGAAGCAGTACCGGCCGCAAGGGTCACTGCGGCTAACTCTTCGCGAAGCTCTATTGGGTCGAAATAAGGTGCCGTCGTGTGAATCGCTTTTTCCATGCTTCCAAATCTACTGCGGCTTGGCCGTCATATGGGTAGGCCTTTCCAACTTAACGCTTTGGCTTTGTTTCGGCATTACGAAGCGATTTCAGTCGATAGATCTCATCGAGAGCCGCACGGGGCGTCAGCTTATCGGGCTTAAGGGCGTCGATAGCCGCAGCCACAGGTGACGACCGTTCGTTCTCAACATGCAGCTCTTGCGAACGGGCTACCGCGAATAGCGGCAGTTCGTCGAGCAGACCATCCGGCGCACCCTTCTTGCTTTCCGTTTTCTCCAGGATCGTCAAAACTTCACGAGCTCGCCGCACAACATGCGCCGGCAATCCAGCAAGCTTGGCCACTTGGATTCCATAGGAGCGGTCGGCGGCGCCGGACTTCAATTTATGCAAAAAAACGATTTCATCGCGCCACTCCCGAACTTCCATTGTCACGTTTGCGACACCATCGAGACGGCGGGCAAGCGCCGTCAGCTCGTGATAGTGGGTGGCAAATAGCACCCGCGCCTTCGAAACGTCGTGCAGGAATTCGACCGTCGCCCAGGCAATAGAAAGACCATCGAAAGTTGCAGTCCCGCGGCCCACCTCGTCGAGGATGACGAGTGAGCGGTCTGATGCCTGATTAAGGATAGCGGCAGTCTCCACCATCTCGACCATGAACGTTGAGCGGCCGCGGGCTAAATCATCGGACGCGCCGACACGGCTAAAGAGGCGATCAACAATGCCAATACTGGCCGCACGCGCTGGTACGTAGGAGCCCATTTGCGCAAGCACCACCACGAGGGCGTTCTGGCGCAGGAAAGTCGACTTGCCGGCCATGTTAGGGCCAGTAACGAGCCAAATGTGCGCCTCTGCGCTCTTGTCTAGGCCTAGCTTTGTCGACATCTCATCGCGACCCAAAACACAGTCGTTCTCGATGAACGGACCGGCTTTCAATGACATGAGCGCTTGCTCAACGACAGGGTGGCGCCCACCGCGAATGTCGAAGGCCTGGCTGTCATCAATTGTGGGCCGAACGTATCCCTTCATGCGTGCCAATTCGGCTAATCCGGCAGTTGCATCGAGCACGGCAAGCGCGGCTGCGACCTCCCCCAAACCTTGCTCTTGGTTCTGCACCGCTCCCGCCAGCTCAGCGAAGATATCGTGCTCTAGGCTCAGCGCACGCTGCGTCGCCGACGCGATCCTGCCTTCTGTCTCGGCGAGTTCGACTGTGGAGAACCGGACAGCATTCGCCATGGTCTGTCGGTGGCGAAACGTAACGGAAAGCGGCTCTTCAAATAAAGTCTTAGCGTTGCCCTGTGATACCTCGATGTAGAAGCCGAGGATGTTGTTGTGTCGGACCTTGAGCGATTTGATCCCCGTAATTTCTATATACTTGGCTTCAAGCGTGGCCATAACGCCGCGGCTATCCTCCTTAAGGCGGCGCACATCATCGAGCTCAAACCGGTAGCCTTCGCGCACAAAGCCGCCCTCGCGGCGCAAGTGCGGCGGGTCGTCAACTAGTGCGGCAGAAAGAGCCGCGTGAAGCTCTCCGCTAACGGCGCGCAGCCGCTCCGCAATCTGTCCTAGCTCCACGGGCAGGCCCATACCTTCGCCTTGCGATGCAAGCAATCTCGCACATCGTGAGGCCGTCGCCAGACCGTCACGTACCGCTGCAAGGTCGCGCGGAGACCCGCGTGCAAACGCGAGGCGCGAAATAGCACGCGCAATGTCTGGCGCTGAGCGAAGAGTATCGCGCACATCTACACGCAAAGCCTCCTCCTCGATCAGAAGCCCGACGGAATCGAGCCGCTCGTTGATCTGACGCGGATCGCGGAGAGGGCTTGCCAACCGCGCAGCTAGTTCGCGAGCTCCGGGCCCGGTTAAGGTGCGATCGATTGCGGAAAGTAGGCTGCCCTGCTTCTCGCCCGACACGGACCTTGTTAGCTCAAGACTTGCGCGACTTGCAGCGTCGATCAGCAAGCTGGTTGCCGAGCCCGACTTCTTCGGCGGGCGCAGCACGGGCTTGCGACCAATCTGAGTAAGTTCGACGTACTTGAGCGCGGCGGCGATGGCTGCAAGCTCGGGCCGCGTGAAGCCACCGAAGCCGCCCAGTTCGAACACCTTAAGCTGGGCCTTAAGCGCAGCTTCCCCGGCGAGACTGTCGAAGTGCGCGGATGGCACCGGGGTTGCGGCGGCGCCCGCCAGTTCAACCCAATGCGCCAACTCTTGGTCAGAGAGCAGTCCTGCGTCGAGAATTACCTCACTTGGCGCCAACCGCATCAGCTCGCCGGGCAGATCAACCCCCCTCACCTCGCCCACCTCAAATTCACCTGAGGAAATATCCAGCGAGGCAAGCGCCACCGACACGTCGGATTGTACCGTGGAACCAGCGCCCACATCAGGTGGCACGAACAGAGCGGTCAGGTAGTTGCGCGCCTTCGCATCGAGTAGCGCATCCTCGGTTAGAGTGCCAGGCGTCACGAGACGCACGACATCCCGATGGACGACCGCCTTGGCACCGCGCTTCTTTGCCTCTGCTGGGTCCTCCAACTGCTCTGCGACAGCAACCCGGTACCCCAGCCTGATCAGACGTTGCAGATACTCATCGGCGCGGTGGATCGGCACCCCGCACATAGGGATATCCTCGCCGAAGTGTTTTCCACGCTTGGTAAGGACAATACCAAGCGCTGCAGAGGCCACCACCGCGTCGTCGAAGAATAGCTCGTAGAAATCGCCCATGCGATACCAGAGCAAACTACCAGGATTGGCAGCCTTGATCTCCAAGTACTGGGCCATCGATGGTGTCGTTTCACCGCCCGTCTGGCCCGACCGCGCGTTGGGATTGATAACCTTCTTGGGCGCGGATCCGTCACGCGCCGTCTGACCTTGTGTCCCTGGTCGGTTGGACTGCATGGCCCCGCCTGCCCCATTACTAAGCGCCTTGCGCAACAGGCAACTAAGATACCCAGCCGCGACTGCAAGTGGAAGCTACCCATCGCCCGGCGCACGAGTCGCATGAACCATCAGGCGACCATTAGCAGTTGTTCGATTGTTTTGCGCGTCTTGCCGCCCTAGTTTGGGCTGTCCGAAACCTAATGGCTGTACCTCGCATGAGTACCAAAAGATCCTCCAAGTTCGAGCAGGCCCGCGTCACCGAGCAAGAAGCCCTTCAGTTCCACGCCCAGGGTAAGCCTGGCAAGCTCGAGGTCACACCCACCAAACCGCTTGCAACACAGCGTGATTTGTCACTCGCTTACTCGCCAGGCGTCGCAGTGCCTGTTCATGCCATCTCCCAGGATCCGTCGTGCGCTTACGACTACACTAACAAGGGCAACCTCGTCGCCGTCGTCTCGAATGGCACTGCCATTCTCGGGCTCGGCAACCTCGGCGCTCTTGCATCCAAGCCGGTGATGGAAGGCAAGGGCGCACTGTTCAAACGCTTCGCTGATATCGACGCAATCGATCTATTGGTCGATTCGCAGGACGTCGATGTGTTCATCAACTGTGTGCGTTATTTGGCACCGTCTTTCGGCGGTATCAATCTTGAAGACATCAAAGCCCCCGACTGCTTCATAATCGAGCAAAAGCTCAAAGAGCTGCTCGATATTCCGGTCTTCCACGACGACCAGCACGGGACGGCGATCATTGCGGCTGCGGGCCTCATCAATGCATTGGAGCTTACGGGCCGCGACTTAACGAACTTCAAACTCGTCGTGAATGGCGCCGGCGCGGCCGGCATCGCCTGTCTTCAACTCCTCGTCGCAATGGGTATGCCGAAAAAAAATGTTATTCTATGTGACACTAAGGGTGTCATTTATCAGGGCCGTAAAGAAGGGATAAACCAGTGGAAGTCGGCGTACGCCTCCAAGACAAAGGCGCGTACGTTGGCGGAAGCGCTTGAAGGCGCGGATGCATTCTTCGGTCTCTCCGTGATGGGTGCGGTCACGCCCGCCATGGTGCAGTCAATGGCACCTAAACCCATCATCTTCGCGATGGCCAATCCGGACCCGGAAATCACGCCGGAGGAAGTCGCAGGTGTGCGCGATGACGCAATCATTGCCACAGGTCGATCAGACTACCCCAATCAAATCAACAACGTGCTTGGCTTCCCCTTTATTTTTCGCGGCGCGCTCGATGTGCAGGCCTCCACGATAAATGACGCAATGATGATCGCCGCAGCACGAGCGCTGGCTGAACTTGCCCGCGCCGAGGTCCCCGATCAGGTCGCCGCTGCCTACCACGGGCGACAGACTACATTCGGACCCGAGTACATAATTCCTGCACCTTTCGACCCACGCCTTATGAGCTATGTGCCGCTTGCTGTGGCAAAAGCTGCGATGGATTCGGGCGTTGCTAGGCGGTCGATTGTCGATATTGAGGCTTACACCTCCAGGCTTGAAGGGCGCCTCGATCCGATCGCTGGATGGTTGCAGTCGACGTTTAGTGCTGTTCGCGCGGAGCCAAAGCGCGTGGTCTTTGCTGAGGGCGAAGAGCCGGCCGTGATTCGCGCGGCACATTCCTACTTCACGCAAGGTTTTGGACAGCCCGTGCTAATCGGCTCCACTCATACGGTCCGCGAACAATTTCGAGTTCTTGGCATGACGCTACGGCCGGACTATGAACTCATCGACATTCGCAAATCGCAGTACATGGATGAATTCACAGATTATCTTTACGCGCGACTGCAGCGCCGGGGCTACTTGCGGCGCGATTGCCAGCGCCTTGTAGCCAACGAACGCAACGTCTTCGGCGCGCTAATGGTTGCGCATGGCTACGCTGATGCCATGGTTTCCGGCGTCACCCGCAACTGGATGAGCGTCTATGGGGACGTGCATCGCGTGTTGGATCGAAAGCCCGGCCGGAAGGTGATCGGGGTGACGCTCGCGCTTTGCCGCGGCCGTGCGGTTCTCATTGCCGACACTAGCGTGCACGCTATGCCCACCTCTGAAGAACTCGCCGACATTGCCGTACAGGCCGCCTTGGCAGCGCGCGATTTTGGGATCGAGCCACGGGTAGCATTGCTGGCATACTCGACTTTCGGCCAACCCCGTGGCGAGCGTTCAGATCAGGTACGCGAAGCGATTGAAATCCTCGATAGTCGTCAGGTCGATTTTGAGTACGATGGCGATATGGCAGCCGACGTAGCGCTGAACCGCGATCTTATGGTGCACTACCCCTTCTGCCGCTTAAGCGACACGGCGAACGTGCTGATCATGCCCGCCTTCCACGCAGCTTCGATTTCGACCAAGATGCTCAAAGAACTCGGCGGTGCGACTATCATCGGGCCGATCCTTGTTGGGCTGTCTTACCCGGTTCAGATCTGCCTCTTC
>JAUVPN010000108.1 GCA_030598645.1 Hyphomicrobium sp.
GGTCGAAGGGGCCCTCAATGGCCTCACGCGGGCGATGCGGTTGACACTGTGATGACCGGCGCGCAGATGAAGTTCTAACTTTCCAAGTACTCCCGAACCGGAAAAGCCGCCCTGCATTGGGGCGGCTTTTTCGGCTTTAAGGGACTATATTAAGGCACATGTTGTGTGTTGCTCTCATGCAACATGACATTCAGAGCACACCTGCGAAACGATTCTTCATCCGGACTTAACCTGGCCCAAAACACCCTTGTTTTAATGAGTGCGAGACATCACTTTGCGTGAGGCGGGAAGAGGGTTGTATGGTCTGGCGGGGTAGGTTGAGATGAGAAACGGTCTGGTCGCAGTATTTGCATTGGTGCTGGCGGTGATCGCTGGCGCGCATGCGCTTGCGTTCCAAGAACAAAAGGCAGGCGCTGCGCCGGCTCAGCCGCAGGGGTCTGCCGACGCCCCCCTTGAGCCCGGGCTCAATCTTTCAGATGAACGGGCTTCGCCCGGCGCGCAGAGTGGAACCGAAATCCGTATCCCTGGCCTGGGTAAGCTTGGCGTCCTGCCAAAGATGGATTTTGGGTTGGAGCTGCTCTATGGCGCGGCAGAGCAAAAGCAGCCTGAAGGGCCGGTTGAGACCGCTCCCACTCCCGACGACCTTATGATTCGCGGCACGGTGAAGCATCGCTTCTGAGCCCCGGAGCGTTCGCGACCTCGTATTGTGGATCGCTCCAAGCTATTGTGGCGCAGTCAGGTTAGATTAAAGGGAGGAATACCGATATGGATACCCGTACGATTGTCGTGGCAGCGGTGGTGGTGATCATAGCCATTGTCGCCTACATGATGCTGGTCGGCGACAAGAAACCCGCAACTGAGACGGCAGCGCCCCCGCCGGCGACCGAGACAGCACCGCCGCCCGCGGCGACGGCCCCGCCTACTGAGGCGCCCGCTTCCGAGCCTGCACCTGCTGCGGAGCCAAGTGGCGAGCCTGCTACGACGCCATAGTATACGAAGTATCCGTCTCCTCTGGGACGGCGTCACCGGGGCTGCTGAGGCATCAGCGCCCCGGTGCTCGACATGGCGTCAATGTTGAAGGGTGTCGTGGCGGGAAAACGGTTTTTTGGGCTGGCAGCCGCAGGCGTGCACTTTTTTACGGCTCTGGGAGCGGTGTGCGGGCTCCTGGCTGCCTTGGCCGCCTTCGACGGCGCCTGGGAGGGCATGTTCGCTTGGCTGGGGCTTGCCCTCTTCATCGACGGTATCGATGGCAGCTTCGCGCGCATTGCCCGCGTAGAAGAGCGTTTGCCGCGTTTTAGCGGGGAACGGCTGGATCTTGTCGTCGATTATGTAACCTATGCCTTCGTGCCAGCACTGGCTTTGGTGCGCGCAGGCTTCCTGGAAGGGGCCCTGGGGCTGATCTTTGCCGCGCTGATCCTGCTGTCATCGCTTTTTCACTTCGCTGACCTCGCCAGCAAGGGTGATGACTACAGCTTTGTCGGTTTTCCTGCCATTTGGAACATCGTTGCCTTCTATATCTTTGCCCTCGCCGCGTCGCCGTGGGTGACTTATGCGATTGTCGCCTCCGCAATTGTCCTCACGTTCGTGCCGATGCGCTGGGTGCACCCCATGAGGGTGGTGCGCCTGCGGCTCCTAACACTGGTCATAACGCTCGTGTGGGCAGCGACGGCCATTCTAGCGACTTGGCAGGGATTCCCGGCGAGCCCTTGGGTTCAGGTCGTGCTTGTGGGTGTCGCGGCCTATCTCATTGCGTTAACGGTTGATGGATCTTTGCGGAGGGGGACGAAGACTTAAAGCCATCTGGCAGGCGCAGATTGCCGCGAAGGGTGACAAGCGCCATGTTAGTGCGATACCAGGGCTGTTCTATTACGGCGTCAAGGTCCGTCGGAACGACGGCCGGACCGAGATGTTCCGCTACGATACCGAAGAACAAGCGCTCCAAGCAGAGCACTACCAGTTCGTGGAGAACTGGAGAGAGAGGGAGAGACGAAATACGCCACCTATGTTGGCAAGCGAATTTATTGGCGGGGCCTGATGAACGTCCTGCTGGGCCCGCGTCGCTGAGATGGCTCGCTTAAGTCAAAGCGTCCGCCTATGGATGCCAATGCTCATTTTTGCTTAGCACCGCATTCGCACTCGCCACGCAGCTTGCGCGAGACGCCTGCCCGCAACAACGATATAAAGTGGCGCCAACGTCATCGAGGAGGTGGCTATGTCTGCGTCCGGCTGGTGGATCGTCGCCGTTGCTTTTGCGCTTTCGTTGGCCTGTTCCCTGGCGCTCCCAAACGCATCTTTTGCCCAACGGCCTCGCGTGCCGGGAGGCACCGGGGGTGGCCCGAAATATGTCCCTCCACCTCCAATTCGCGCACCAAGCGTTACACCGACCATACCTCCCGCCAGCCCGTCGATTGATCCCTCGCCATCGACGCTGCCTCCGCCGCCTGCCGACGTCCAAGTTCCCGCGGCGCCGGTCGTCCGCTTCCGCTGCGACCTCGCCCCGGACTCCTATGAATGTACAAAGCCCGCTTCAGAGGACGGCGACGGGGACGAAGAGAAGTGCAGCTGCGCCCGCGATCGTTGCCGCATCAATAGGATTGGCAACCGCGTCTGCGAGAAGCTGCGCTAACGGGGGGCTCCTGGCCCTTAAGCGAGCGTTTCAATTTCTGGCAGTAAACTCAACAATCAGATTGTCATCGAAAGGCGAAAGCCAATTGATGCGCCGGTAGTTGAAGCCGCATGATGCGGCCAAGCGCTTGAGATGCTTTGAGGTGAAATAGTTCACATGATCGGGGAAGCGGAAACCGCACCATTTGCTACCCATAACGCGGCGGTTCAATGATCCGTAGGTTGGAACACGGACATAGACAATTCCTCCAGTTTTTAAGGTCAGCCTTGTCTCGTTAAGCACCAGCCGCGGCTGCGCCTCATGCTCCAAGTAGGAACGCATCAAAACGGCATCAAAAAAGCGGTCGGGCAATTGGGCGAGACCTTCAACGGCCGGTGCGTGGATCACCTTACCCGCTCGGGCGGCGAATGCTGGGTTTGCCTGGCGCGCCAAAGCTTCGGAAATTTCGATGCCATAGGGCTTAGGTCCTGAAGCGATACGGGTTGATCTCCCGCACCCGATTTCGAGAAACCGGTCTGAGCTACCGATGGAACGGCGCTGTCCTGCATTGTCGACCAATTTGCCAATCTTAGTGCGCCGCCGCGTCACTTGGTCGAACGCCCCCCACAATTTCTGGCCGCGCTTTTTTCTTCTCTTTCGTGGAAGTCTTCTCCCACGCGTACTCGGTATTCAGTAAGTCGCAATCCGGCGGCCGGCCCAAAAAGACGAAGCCGTAATCTTCACAAGCAACGACGGGCCACTTGCTGACCGTGTAGGACTCAAGCAGGGTTGTGTATCTGCCTCCGCAAATCTCGCAGATTCGACTATGTTCAACGCTATCATCCCCTTCGGCAAACGAGTTGCGATCGAGAGTGCTTGCCTGTTGGTGCTCAAAGCACTTGAGGTCCCCATTGCTGGGCACCCGACCAACTCCTAAGGACCCTTGCGAGTTGGGACGTTCTGCCACAAGTGATTGTGGAATCTGCAGATCTCAGATCTGCTTTTTGGCGCCGCCCATATCTTTCAATGCCGCGCTGATCTTGGAAAACTCTTGCACTTAGGGGTCTTGGTGCTAGCGGGTAGCCGAGGTTCCAAACCAGTGACTGGCGCGGACCGCTGAGCCGGGTGGAGGCCTCTCCTCGGCAAGATAGATACGGTTGATCCAGCCGCTCGCCCCGCGATGGTTGATTGGGCACCAGTACTGAACACACGCGCCGACGATCTTCACGCCGCGCCCATTCGGGGGAATGGCGCCGACCACGGCATGGTCAGTCGAGGGTCCGATGCGAATATTAAGAACGTCGTAGGACTCAACGCCGGCCACTCTAAAGGACGGTTCCTCAACGACCGGTTCGGCGCTGGAAGGCTGTTGTGGTGCGCGAGCAAGCTTTGGTTGAGGGGCGACAGGTGGCGGTGCCGCCGGAGCAGCATGTGGCGGCGCAGTTGGGGCGGCGCGCCGTAAAGGCAAAAAACGCTCAGGATTGGGCTTCTTTCTCTCTGCCTGTGTGTAGCCCAAGGCGTAGGGGCGCGCTGAAGGTTTCGCGGCGGGCGTCGGCCGCGAGGCGATGGTTGCCGTCCCGGTCTTGCCGTCATCGCGGCGCCATAAGATGCGCCGGCCCGCTTTGCGAAGACGCAGGCACTGCAGTCTCCCTTCAAACCATCGATTCCACTTGTGACAGAGCCGGTTCTTTGAGACCCACCAGCGCCCGCTGTCCGATCTGGCGCCGAGATAGTTCGCCACCGTGCCGCCGGCCCGTCCTGCGAGCTTGCCATCTTCGGAGTATCGAATTGGAAGCTTTGTCCCCAGCGGCGTGTCGAGGTGAAGGACTGAACCTGCGATCGTGTCCTTGATGCCCTCGTTCGACAGGCGCACCGGCTCCGCACTGGCCGCCGTAGCAGCCAGAATGCAACCGATGGCCATCACGTCCCGAAGCATGCCGCAGTCCCCCACTGAATCGTCTGTAAGCTTATTCGTTGCTCGTCGCAATTGGATTGTGCGATGAGAGTGTGGCAGCAACACGGAGGTTCGGAAGGCGGCCTGTCAGCTTTCCCTAGGCCATTGACAGCACACGGACTTTTCGGTGCGAAGCTCGTTGAGATTGGCAGCGTCTTTGAATACTCGGAGCGGCAGTTCTAATCTATGATTGGCTTTTTAAAACGAGCTGGAGGTAGCCGCTGGTGGCACGGCCTCTTGTGTACGTTCTCTCCCTCATCGTGTTTGCTCTGGCGCTGGTGCCATGGGCAACAGGCGCCTGGCCCAAAGGCAGCCGCGCGTATGGAGCAGGGCAGCTAGGCCTTCGGCATGCACCCCCAAAAGAGTGCACGCGCGGCAACGGGCGCTATGGCTATTACGGCAACCCTTGGTGCAGCCGTTCAGAGCAGCTTCGCTGGGACCGGTGGGAGGCGCGCCGGCGCACCAGACCCGGCAAGCACTGACCCGCAAGGCCTGTGCGACAAAATCCTCAACTTTGCAATCCTCGTGCCGTGGATCGTTCCAAGAGCATTCTATAAGCTCGCAGATTGAAAACGCGTAACATCTGGGCCTCACCGCATGCCAGCCGCAAAACGAATCCTTGTCGCAGACCCAATCCATGAGCAAGGCCGGGAAATGCTCTCTTCGCGCCCCGGCTTTGGCGTTGACGTTGCGACCGGCCTCGATGAAGCCGCCTTGCAAAAGCGCATCTGCGACTACGACGCGCTCATTGTCCGCTCTAAAACGCGCGTCACCGCTCCCGTCATTGCCGCCGGTACCCGTCTAAAGGTGATCGGCAGGGCTGGTATCGGCGTCGATAACATCGACGTTGAGGCGGCAACGGAGCACGGTATCGTCGTCTTCAACACGCCTGATGAGAACGCGACAACGACAGCCGAGCTTGCCATTGGCCACCTGTTGTCGCTCAGCCGCCACCTTCCGCAAGCCGACCGGTCAGTACGCCAGGGCGAATGGAAGCCGAGAAATTTTGTCGGAGCCGAGCTATCCGGCAAGACGATCGGCGTCATTGGCTTTGGAACAATTGGGCGCATTGTCACGCGCCGCTGCCTCGCATTCAGAATGCGAGTGCTGGCATATGATCCTTACGTGGTTCCGGAGGTGGTCAAAGAGACAGGCGCTGAGCCTGTCGATCTCGATACGCTGCTGGCCCAAGCCGACTTTGTGACTCTGCACTGCCCCCTCAACGAAGCGACGAGCAACCTGCTCAACGCGAATCGACTTGCCAAAATGAAGGCGGGTGCGCGGCTGATAAACTGTGCGCGCGGCGGCCTTGTCGACGAAGCAGCACTTGCCGAGGCCCTGCGCAGCGGACACGTGGCCGGTGCTGCTTTTGATGTTTATGCCAAGGAGCCGCCTGTCGCCTCACCGCTGCTTGAATTCGACAACGTAGTCTTCACGCCGCATCTCGGCGCCTCGACGGATGAGGCCCAGCAGGCGGTGAGCCTCAAGATCGCCGAAAACGTCGCAGCGTTCTTAGAAACAGGTGCAGCCCAGAGTGCCGTCAATCTGCCGCGCATTCCCATGGACCAAGTCATGCGCGCGCGGCCCTATCAGCAGCTGGCACGTGCGCTGGGGCACCTACTGTGTGCCTTGATGCCCGAGCCGATTTCCGAGTTCGAGGTCGCCCTCTTTGGCCGCGTTGCCGAGATCGACTCCCGGCCAATCACAGCTGGAGCACTCGCTGGCCTGCTCGGTGCGCACCTTGCCGTGGCAGTCAATGAGGTCAATGCCGCCACGCTGGCGCGCCGCCAGGGCATTGAGGTGCGTGAAGTCCGCTCAGAAGAGGCGCACGATTATGTGTCGCTGATCGAACTCCGCGGCAAGGGAGCGAAGTCATCGACAATTGTCGCGGGCACGCTCTTGGGTGAGCGCCACCCGCGTCTTGTTCGCATTGACGACTATCACGTAGAAGCGGTGCCCGAAGGTTGCCTCATCTTCACGCGCCACGATGATCGGCCAGGGGTTGTTGGTGCGCTAGGCAGCATTCTTGGCCGCGAGAACATCAATATTTCACGCATGCAAGTCGGCATTGCCGAAGGCCAGCCCGAGGCCATCGCACTCATTGGTGTCTCAGCACCCGTTTCCGCCAAGACGCTGGAGGAGGTTCAAGCGATCTCCGCTGTCCACCAGGCCGTTCAAATCCAGCTATGACAAGGGAGCGGCCAAAATTCGCTGCTGTTTGCTTCGATTGCGATGGCACACTCACGCGCATTGAGGGCATCGACGAGTTGGCGCGGCGATCGGGCCGGGACACTGAGATCGCCCCACTAACTTCGGCTGCGATGGACGGCACATTGTCGATCGAGGACGTCTATGCCAAACGCCTTGAGATCGTACGCCCGAACAGGGACGCGCTCGAATGGCTGGGTGAACGCTACCTCGAAGAACTGGTTGAAGGTGCCGGCGAGACGGTTGCAGCACTTCAGCGCCTCAGAAAGCCTGTGTATGTCGTCAGCGGCGGTTTGCTCCAGCCTGTCACGAGATTGGCCGAGGCCCTTGCCATAGCGCCTGCAAATGTCTGCGCTGTCGATGTCCATCTTGACAGCGCTGGGAACTATGTGGGCTTTGATACAAACTCGCCGTTGGCTCGCAGTGATGGGAAGGCAGACATCTGCCGCGGGCTTTCAGCGCGTCATGGCCCCATTGCCCTGGTCGGAGATGGCGTGACGGACCTCGCTGCGAAGTCAAGCGGGGCTTACGTTGTCGGCTTTGGCGGTGTTGCGCACCGAAAGGTGATGGCCGAGGGCGCAGATTCCTTTATCGCGGACGCGACGCTGACAGCTACGCTTGAGGTGCTTCTGAGCGATGCAGAGCTGCAAAACGCTTCGCAGCTAGCGCGAAAGCAATAAGCTCAACAGGCTCAATGCCGCTGCCCTAAATGAGTAAGGCCAGGTCAGGTCATACAACTAATGCCGGCACACGCTTATCATGGCGATAGCGGCTCGCTATCGTTTCTGAAGCTACTCGGTATTTCAGGGGTCTCGCGCGCGCATCCATAACGGTAGGTCTGCTGCGCGATGCCCCAGTGGCAAGGTCTGCATTGAAGGGGGCCTTAGTAGGGTCCAAGATAGGCGATGTGCGCAACTCCGGCCGGGCGCGTCAGTCCAGGTTGCGCGCTTGGCTAATGCCTGTTGCTCCATCCAAACCCTTGGTTCCCCTAATCACGGCGCCATCGAAATTCGCGTTAGCAATGATCGCCCCGGTGAGATCTGCTCCAGACAGGTTGGCCATGGTGAGATCGGCGCCGGACAGATTGGCGCGAGAAAGGTTCGCGTTCTCGAAGTTGGCAAACCGCAAGATTGCCTCTGAGAGGTCGGCTTCTTCCAGGACAGCGCCTGAGAGGTCACACGCGATCATCACCGATCGCCGTGTCAGCGTGTTTTGCGTCGTGTCGCCGTAGGGAGCCAGATTAGCGTGTGCCAACGTGGCATTACCAAAGTCCGCGCTATCAAACCGGGCGACGAGGCGTGCGCGTGACAAGTCGGCACCAAAAAATTTCGGCGAGTATGCCCGATCGAACGCAACGCTTCCCGCTGCGTGGGGCAAACGGATGAAAGCCTCGCTCAAGTCAGCGCCCGAGAAGTCAGCACCTACGATCGTTGCCCGATCGAGTACGGCTCGCGAAAGGTTAGCGTGACTGAGGTTTGCGCCGGTGAGA
>JAUVPN010000057.1 GCA_030598645.1 Hyphomicrobium sp.
AACACCGGCACAGTGCCGCAGCTCCCGCATGGTGATGTGATGTCCGCTTTACCCCCAAGAGCGGACATTTTCCGAGGCGGCGTATATGTCCGCTTTGTGCCAAAAGCGGACATTAAGGATGCAACGGCACTTTATCTGATTGATCCGATAAAGCGGATCAACACCGAGGTGATTTCGGCGCGCGATATCGAAAGCCTGTCGGCCGCCCCGCAACGACGCTCACTCGCAAAAGGGGCGCTGGCCCAGTGGTAGGGAGTGGACCAGCGCCTTTCGATCGCTACTGTGCCCGGGGGAAGGGGCATGCCCGGGGGAGGGCACTCCGCGAGGGTTAGCGGAGAGTAGCGGGCGCGAAAGACCGCAACCCAACCCAATGATCAATTAGACTTTTGGCCGACCTGCCATTGCGAAGCAGACCGTGACACGCACGGAAACGGATTTCAGAAACCCAACGCTCTGTGAGGTTATCAGTGGGAAACTGATCACTTCCTGTAACAAAGTGCGTAACAATCGCTCGCCAGGAGTACGCTAACACGCTGAAATCCAGGGCAATCGAATGGTGCTCCGAGCAGCGCGTCCACGCAAATCGACGTCATTGTCATGCGGATGGTACGTGCCGCATATTGCGCTTCCTTCCACGGGGGACGAGCGCAGATCGTTTCGAGGGATGCTAAGGATCTGCCTTGGAGGACCAATCCTTTTCTCAGTCTTAGGTGGTAGAGTGATTGGTCCTCGCTCACCTGTCGTCGGTAGGCGGGTCTGCCTGTGCCACTGCCGCCCAGTCAAGGCTTAGCAGCAGATTGGCTGGCGCGTCGACGCGTGATGTAGACACCCGCGCTGCTCGGGATGACCATCCATTGCGATTGCCACAAGTCGATCGGGATCGCGCCGGAAAGGGAGACGCACCGCTAGGGAGTCTTGGTCGCAGATGTCCCTCAGTAACTTCCCCGTTCCCCCGAAAGTGGCAATAGAGTTGAGAGGGCAGCATGTCCGCTAAGTGCCGCCAGGCAGGTCCTGCGCTGTCTTATGTCACGAACGCGTTGCACATCTTGAGGAATGGGCAAAAAGCTACCGCCCGGGATCGCGATCCTGTCCAAGGCGCATTTGCGCGGTCCAAGGGCTGCTTGTCCCAATACCCTTACTTGAGGAATTTATCGTCGAGACTGAGAACGACTTCTCTCGATGGGCTCGTAGGCTTTCTTAGCCATGTTCGCGTATATGCCGCCGATCTTGGTCACCTGCTGCATGTAGTCGTCATAGGCGCGCTTGGCATAGCTGGTCTGGATTTCCACGGCCTGCTCGACCGATTTCGATGCCATAAGCTTCTCAAGGGTTGCGCTACCCTCTTCGAACGACCGCTTGGTGTAATCGCCCATCTCCGCAGCGATTGCCTGCCAATTCCTGTTCCACTCATCGTACATCCGCATGGCGCCGTCCGTGTTGCCTTGCCCGAGCTTTTGTATGTCCTCAAAATTCTTGATCGTGGTGTCATCCGTATCCTTCACAAACTCTCAACGGGAGACGCTGGTCCCACCGCATCAACTCATCTAAGTCAGCTCGTTTTCACGTCAATGACACGACCAGCAGATGGCCCGTATGTCGCGGGTGACCGCCTGTCGCACGATCAGCGGTGTTCGAGCGTTCGAGTATGTGACCGGTAGTTGCTGACGTCCGCTTTGTCCCCGAAAGCAGACATGCGGCCGGACACATGAGATGTTCGCTAAATACCAAAAGCGGAGACGACGAATTTGGGGTAGCTCTTTCTCATTGGACATACCGGCAGCCCCGATACTTAAACGCACCTACTCGGACGCGGTCTCAATCTTACGTGGGCCAGAGAGTCGGAATGATCGAGCCAAAAAAAAGACGCTGGTCAGCACAGACCAGCGTCTTTCTTTGTCTACTTTGCCCGGGGGGATAGGGCATGCCCGGGGGAGGGGCACTCCGCGAGGGATGGCGGAGAGTAGCTAGAAGCCTGTCTAATTTTTTTGTCGTTACGAGAGCAATTAACTTAATCTGATGACTTCGATTAGGTTCGCTTATGTCTCCGCCTTTGGTCGAATCCGATCATGATCAATTTGTGTAACGCTGCGCAACGCTCCCGTGTTGATGGCACGCTAATGCATTGTGATTTAAGGAGAATATGGCGCTAGCCACTCGTCTGCGCGCGAGTCCACATCGCCGACACTTAGAAGTTGCGCTCGGAGTTTTCCCGCATACTAATTTACCGACAGCAGATCATTGCCAGTGATGTCGGATCTGTTGTCGGGGACCGATCCTTTTCTCCCTGGGGAGAAAGTTGATTGGTCCCCGACTCCTTTCAGCTCAGCGCTAAACACCTGGCGCGCATGAGCTGGCTAATCCGATCAATTCAACTGCAAATTCATCCAGATGATTTCGGCTGCGTCTGAGGCGTGGGGCGGGTGCATGGGCCGACATGAAAATGGAGTCCGAGAATGTCCGCTTTCAGGGGAAAAGCGGACATACGCCACCAAATCGTAATATTTGTCGAAACGCCGCTTGGCGTTCGATTAGACCGTGTCGGCTCACCATCGGGCAACCCAAGGTCTTCTCAAGAGCAGCAATAAGGTCGTCGGCCGTCTCAGGGACGAGATACAGGCCTCCATTATAGTCGGCGAGGCATTGTGTTTCGGGAATGCGTCCTTCATCCTTCCCGGACAAGCTTTTCACCCGCAAGCCGATGACGTGGATGGTAAGCTGCTCGGCAACGGCGTGAAGCTCCTTGCCAACGCGGCAAGGCGATCCTCCGCACGTATCCTCGCCGTCGGTCAGGACAACGATCACACCGGGTTTATTACGGAAGTCGAGAACTTCGGCTCCCCGCTCGACAGCTCTCATCAACGGTGTGCCCCCAGCCGGCACCAGACTTTGCACTGAAGCGATTATACGGGCAGCGGCGTTCGGCGTTGGTCGAAGATTGAGTTCGATGTTGTCGCATTGATTGAAGAGTCCGGGGTCAACGGTAGGCCCGTAGGTCATCAGCCCCACGCGACGAAATCGGGTGACACTTGGCAAGACCTTGCCGAGCGCGTATCGCATGACGTCGATGCGGCTTATTGTGTGTGCGCTCTCGCTGCCGTTCCCCCAGCCGTCGTTGGACATCGAGCCGGACGCATCTAAAACGACCATCGCATCTTCGGTGCAGATAGAGTGTTCTAGGTTCTGTGCGAAGGCGGGAAGGACTTGGCATATGGTTGCGAACACTAAGGCCATTGTGGCGAGGTGCCAGCAAGTCGCACCAATCCGCCTGCTATGCTCCCTGACACAATTTCCGCAACGCATGTCGGCCAATCCGATTGGCGATGTGCGGCTGTAGGCTCACCACATCTGTCAACTGCAGTTTCGCAAGAATTTGACGTAGACGCAAAGAGCACGCCGCCATTCTGGCGAATTACGTCTTCCTAATTCTCGGCAGGCCAACCTCGCTTCTCGTCTCCAGGTTACTTCCAGTTGGCACTGGCCAGAGCGCCAGCTGCGCGTTCCATTGCGAGGTCTCTCACGGCCGGAGCATGCTCAAAAAAAGCGCCGAGAGGGGGCGGGCCGCAGGTCGCGGTGCGGGATGCGTTTTTATCGCGTGGGACACGGAGCCAGTCCACCCTTCACACGGCAACCTCTCAACGAGGCAATATTGGACGACGCACAATATCCGCTTTTGGCACTTAGCGGACATTGGCGCACCGTCAACGACCTGGTGCAACTCGCGGCCCGCTGACCAACGGTCACCACAGCGGCACTACCCTGTTTGATTTCAATTAGCGCGTTCCACGTCCCAGATTGTCGACACGCTTTGCCGCTTGCCGCACCCTCTGCGCCAGGTAGATGAGTAATGCGCCAACCAAGAGCGCCGCGATGCCAATAACCCACGAGATAGCTACCGAAGCCGTACTGGGCCAAATAAGGAGGATCACGCCGGCAATGGCTGCGACCCCGCCGATGGTCATTGCCAGGCTTCGCTCGGGATCATTCGGATCAGCCTGACGTCCGCCCCAAAAAAAGGTCACGCCTTGGAATAAGGCCCATATGCCGACAATGATCAGCAGCAGCCGACCCGTCACATCGGGCCAGAACAGGAGGACCGCACCCACAGCAACACTGATTAGGCCTGGGA
This sequence comes from Hyphomicrobium sp., assembly GCA_030598645.1. The sequence continues at coordinate 4,127 of JAUVPN010000057.1, forward strand.
CCAGATAAGCACCGAGTTCTCGGGCACGGAATGCGCCAACCAAGCTCACAATGCCGTCGAACAACACATAAAGACCGATTAGGCGAATAAGAAGTTCAAGAGTGGCCTTGGGCCAGAAGATCGCAGCGATCCCAAGCGCCACTGCAAGCAGTCCGCGGACAAGAACTGACCACCACACATCACCCAACTTGTCACTGATGCGGGCCTTTGCTCCTGCGGCCACAGTCTGCAATTGTTCTTTCTCTAACGGCATGAGCGCTATCTCCCGGATACGTCTTCATTCAGGACCGTCGGCAGCCTATCCAATAACGACGTTGGCAAGGGGTCTTTATCTTACCTGCCATTTGCACCTGCTTGAACCCACAGAGCGATCCAAAACTTAGGAACGCTGACATCACATGTCGCTCTCAATTGTCCATAAACCCGCAATCAAAAATAATCGAGCCCAAGAAAAAGACGCTGGTCCACCGCGGGTCCCAACCTCACGATCTTGGCCGAAGCCATAAAGTTGCATATCGCTGATGCGTGTGAAGTGGGCCGGGTGCCACGACGGCATGGAAACAGGAAACTTCGCCCTTCATGCATGCGGAATCGCCTCGCAGGCGTTGCGTCAGATCGAGGCAACTATCCGCGAGCAATTTCTTAGCTCGGGTGTCCCTCATATCCGACGGTGATACCACGCAAACTTACGCCGCCAGACGCCACGCCGCAGCAAGGCCTAGTGTCTCGCCAAACTCACATCATCGCTCGGTCGGATCAAACCGACCACTTTGACACGCGCGGCGCGGTTTACAACTACCGTAATGGCCATGGCCACGGCAAAGATCAGCCCGGTCGCTACGAACGACGCGACGGTCCACAAGAGCCCAATCATGAGGACGTTACTGATGAACTCGAGCATGGACCGTCTCCTTCTTCTTTCGTTGTTGTGATTGAGAAAGACGCGGCAAGACGGAAACAGACGCGATGAGGTCCCCGAACATGTCGCTTGAGCACGTGCTCCCCTAGCCTATTGATGCTTCGCTAGAAGAGTTGAGGACCTTGAGCGACGGCAGATTATATTGGTTCTGCTAATCCTTTTGGATGGACGGGTTCTCAAGGGCTCGCAGCGACGTCGACGCCGCTGTCGTCATCGTTAAACAGAAAGACAAGCCCGCCAATGACGGCGGCACCGGGAAGGGTCCACATGGCCCAGTCCCCTATTCCAGCCGGTACAGCATAGTCTCCGCCCGCCGCGCCGACACAGGGCGACTGCGCTTGAACCACGACAACTTTGCCTGCCTCAACCGGAACGGCGCACCCGTCGTCGTAGACGATCCGACCGCTGCCACCCTGCTGGGCCATGGCCTTGTCGCCAGTTTGCAGCTGCGCGCCATTGCTGACGCCCACATACCCATTGCCATAATTGGCTTTAAGGGGGTCTTGAAGGATTTCGAGTTTTGCAGCTTGTGCTGGTTCAGCCATCATCACTGCGAAGGCAGCGATAAGAGCAGAAGTGGATAACTGCCGGATCATTGTATTGCCCCAACCTTGCTCAGGATGAGGACTGAAGCTGATTCACCAGCAGTGGTCACTAGGCGTATAAATACGCCTAGCTACACATCTCGCCTTTGGTAAGGATCGTTATCTCGCAATTGTTGGTGCTGATCTCGGCGGGTGCGTTGGACGGGATGCCGGTATAGAAAAACAGACCGGATCCGTTCACGGGCATCCCTGTAACATCGCACCAGTTATTATCGATGCGGTATATCTTTGCCCGGACCAGTGCAATCTCACCATCACGCCAGGCGTCCGATCCTTCTATTGTATCGTGCATTTCCTGCACTGAGTCTGGCCAATGAGGCGCTAAATTCATATAGCGCATATCCTTGGCACACATCTGGTGATCGCCGGCGACGGTGTGGGAACAACAGACCAAAAGCCCCGACGTGTGCGTACAGTAGAGCAGCGCGGTATGGGGCATGGCCTCAATGGCGCCCGGCGGCAGCGCCGGTTCCAGTTTGCACAGCATGTCGCGCAGGTACTTTTGTACGCTCATGTCCGGGACATGCACACCGCGTTCCCAACGTGAGATGGTTCCTTGTTCTATTGAGATCATTTCTGCGAACTGGACTTGAGTGACCCCCGCCAAGAACCGCAGCCGCTTAATGAGGGCAGGCCAGTGCATCACTTGTGTCATGCGCGCCAAATGCATCAGGAACTATACTTGTCATTGGTATAGGTATCTCTATCCAGCCCTTATCTACCCTCAACATTCGATAGGCACGCATATCCACTAGACGCATATATACGCCTAATGACACGCACCTCGGTATTTGCCGTAGTTCGCAATCTTTAGGGACTACGGCATGTCGATTTATAAATTGCACTCTTCTGGATCCGTGCACCGCTACCCTTGATCGATCCCCACACGACGGTGCCGCTTAAAGCCGAACGCGATGCAGACTGAGGTAACGCTCCACGGCCCAGCGCAACATAGGCGTGGGCACCTTGCCGCGCAGAAAGTGGTTGATGCGCGCCACCGGCCCGACTGGGTTACGGAAGTTCGGCCGGCGGGCATCCAATATTCTGGCGATTTTGACAGCGACTTCGCCGGCATCACGACCCCATCCCTCAACGTGCGCATCGCCCATGCGGAACATATGCTGCGCTAAAGGCCGGTAGGCGCTCTCGCGCGGACTGACGCGTGGCGAGCTATTCCATATCTCCGTGAAGTAGGGTCCCGGCTCGATGAGCACGACGTCAATGCCGAATGGCCTGACCTCGAATGCCACGGATTCGGCCCAGCCTTCAAGCGCCCACTTGGAGGCACAGTATATCGAGTTGGTTGGTTGACCTGTGAATGCGGACTCACTGGAGACGATAAGAATTCGACCGCGCCTTTGCATGCGAAGCGTGGGCAACAGCGCGCGTGTCAGCTCCAAAACGCCAAAAAAGTTTGTCTCCATGATACGGCGCAACTCCGCATCGGGCAGATCTTCGAAGGCCCCACCCACTGCCACGCCCGCGTTGTGTACAACTGCATCGAGCGTGCCTCCCGTCTGTGTGAGTATCGATTCGACGGCGGCTTTGACCGAGGCCGACGAGGTGACGTCGAGCTGCTTGATCTCGACCTGATTGAGCACTCCGGCCTCGCCTAGCGCGCGCTCAAGCGGCTCTTTCTTGTCGACGTTTCGCATAGTGGCAAAAACGCGCCAGCCGCGCTTTGCCAACTCAACAGTCGCCGCGCGGCCGAAGCCCGTGGACGTACCGGTGATCAAGACTGTGCGCATAACTTTGTCACTGCAATCACGCCGATGGGGGACGGAGTGGTCTTCTTGCCATCTTGGCCATCGTCCATCACAGACTTTCTACGCTTATGTCAGGCCTGCCAACCACGGATTAGGTTCTTCGCGATATAGTAACAGATGGTGGCCATTAGCAGCCCCAGCGGCAAACTGCCTGCCAACATGGTCAAGAGCAGCGGCCACAGTAGAGCACCCGTCGCATTGAGCAATTCTGGCGAACGCTCCAATAGCGCCGTCCACAAAAGCATGACGTTTTGTTCCAAGTCGCCCGCGCCAAGACCGCCATCTGGCCTTATGATCTGCAGGCCCATGGCGTAGGTCGACGTCCAGATAATTGGCCAGCTGACCGGATTGCCGAAAAATGTGCCAAGCACTGCGGTTGGAACATTGGCGCGAAAGAAGCCGGCGAGTAGTGCGGCGATTAGCGTCTGAGCGCCAAGGAGAGGCGTTATCGAGACGAAGACGCCCACCGCGCACCCCAGCGCCACCTCATGCGGGCTTGCTCGAAGGTGCATCAGCCGGTGCGCCAGGGAACATCTGACTATCAACCACTTATGCCTCCAGCCAGGCAAACTGCGTCCACTGACGACGGCGAACATGACGCGTCCTCTAGTTGATGTTCGTTTTCTGATGCTGATCATGCTGCAGCCGGCCCACCGGCGCTGTTTCGGCTGGTACATGCTGAAATTATTCTGAATTGTTTCTTCGAGTTCAGCGTGCAGGCCAGAAAGATGGGCGCTACCGGGGCAGAAGGTCCGAGGGGCACGAAATGAACCGCTCTCTCGGGTAACAGAATGTCTGCTTTGAGTCAGAAGCAGACATTCTGCTAAACACGATTCTGCATCATACCGCCGGCACACGCGGCGACTGGGTTGGGCTGTGTATTTGGATGAGTATTGGCAAAGACATAAAACTCAGGAGTTCAAGCGTGAGCACCTCCCGGCGCGGGTTCCTCAAGACGGCTGGATTCGCGACAGCCACCTTGGTCGGCGAGTCGGCCTTGACCGGTTTGCTCTCAACAGCTGCGGAGGCGGATAATCTTGAAGCAAAGAAACGTGCTATCCGAGTCGCTGGCTATAGGTTCGATCGGATTGCTGCGCTGGCAGATGGGCGCGTGCAAATCGATGGGTGCGACACGGATTTCGAGGAGGCGGCTATTGGGGATATGAACACTGATGTGTTCAGTGGCCTGCGATCGCGTGATGTGACAGAAATCGGTCTACACCCGTTCATGCTGGCCTACGCCAACGATGGTTTTCGCGACTACACGCTGCTTCCAATTTTTCCGTTGCGCCTATTTCGACACAAGAGCGTCTTCATTAGGACCGATAGGGGTATAGATAAGCCAGAGGACCTGCGTGGAAAGACCGTCGCAACACCTGGCTATTCATCGACCTCGCTCACCTGGATCCGCGGAATCTTTGAGGACGAATTCGGGATCTCGCCCAACGATGTGAATTGGATCGTCACATCAAGGGACTCCTCCGCCAATTCAGCAGGAAAGGTCTCCAAACAGGAGAACGTAATCCCGGATGGTGTCTCAATCACCGCCGGGCCCGAAGGAAAAGATGAGTCTGATTTGCTGGAATCCGGTGAGGTCGATGCCCTTTTTCATGCTGCAGAACCAAGAGCCTATATTGAGAGTCACCCCAAGATAGCGCGACTGTTTCCTGACTATCGTTTGGTCGAGCGTGCGTATTTTGCAAAGACCCGCATCTTTCCGATCATGCACGCCGTAGCAATCAAGCGCGACGTTGCACAGCAAAACCCCTGGCTAGCGGAAGCAGTGTTCAACGCATACTCGCGGTCCAAACAGATCAACTATGAATACATGGCCAATGCTGCATGGATATACGGATCACTGCCCTGGTTCGCCCAAGAATTCGACGAAACTCGCGCCTTGATGGGCGACAACTACTACTCCTACGGGATTGCGCCGAACCGAAATACGTTGAAGACGTTGTTTCGATATTCCCATCAGCAGGGACTATCCAGCCGAATACTAACAATCGAGGAGCTTTTTGATCCAGCCAGTCTAGATTTTTCTGAAGCCACAGCCGAGTAGCTCGCTTCATTGCCCCGATTTCACGAGCGTCATCAGAACCGCCAAGGTCCGCTAAGTGCAGTCTATTCGTATCGTGGGCTGGAGTGGAGAGAGGTTAAGGTGTGCCGCTGGCTATTGAGCAAGTTCACCGCGTTCTGACGAACCTGGGCTTTGAGTCGCAACCAGGTGCTGGGCCGATACCAACATAGTCATCACGATTGGAACCGCTAAGAACGCGCCAATCGGACCCCACATCCAAAGCCAGAAGGCGATTGAGATGAAAATTAGGAATGGATTCATCGTGAGGCGATGTCCCATGATGGTCGGCGTGATGAACTGCCCCTCGATCGTTGTCATCGCTACATAAGCAATGGGCGCAATGAAGGCGTGGCCAATTGTCGGAAACGTCAACAGTCCAATAATCAATAGAGTGGCTGTGACAATGATTGCGCCGAGATAAGGCACATAGTTCATAGTAGCGGCCAAGACACCCCAAAGAAGCGGATTGGGAAGCCCCACAGCATAGGCCAGTGCCATCGTCGCAGCACCAAGGCAAATATTCACGATCGTGAGGGTTCCAAAATACACTGAGATATTCTTTTCAATGTCCTTCAAGATTCCGGACACCTTTATACGAGCCTGCTCGTTGGTGAAGATCCCAACCACCCCCTCACGAATTTCGCGCTGGTAGATAAGATTGAATACGAGTGCAATGAAGAAAAGTACGAATTCGCCGACAATAGGAGTCAACGTCGAAGCAATCGCGCTAACGATATTTGTCGAGGGTGCCACCACGCTCACAGAGTCCTTTGTTCCTCCGGTGATCGGCGCAAGTGCTGTTCCGATCTCGTCCAGGAACGCTAGCGGTTGACGAATGAGATGCAATTTCTCCTTGACGAGCGCCCCGAGTTCCGATGCACGACTTACCCAGTACGTCAACGGCACTGAAAGCAGTTCGATCAGCGTCACGACGACCGCAAGCAAAGCAAGTATAAGGATGATGACGATCAGTGCTCGCGGAAAACCGTGGCGCTCTAAGACGTCGACGATTGGCAGCAGGATGGTTGCGACGACCCAGGAGAGGATAATCGGGACGACAACACTTTGTGTGATGTAGGCCGTGTAACCAATAGCCAGCACGAACAGCCCAATCTGCGAGGTCCGCGCGGCCCAGCTCCACATATCAGAAAACGTGACGTCGTCCTGATTATTCACCATTTGTGGGGTGTTATCCGGTTCCCTCCCAATGCGCCGCCTGTCAGGCAGGCCTTCCAGCCTGTTCTGCGAAGCGTCGGTCGAGTTTTCTACACGGCTCAAGACACTACCGATCGTTCCACATCACAAGAAATCTCAAGGCCTCAGGGTCAATTGCCTGCCGACGGCGTATCAAGCATCACAAAGCCAGTCT
>JAUVPN010000200.1 GCA_030598645.1 Hyphomicrobium sp.
CAGCTGATAGAGAATCGCTAGACGGTCAAAGTCTATCGTGAGTACCGCATAGGCGGCATAGAGGCCTTGCTGCACCTTGAGGAGAGCTTGGACGATGGGCAGAGCGAAAATTCGTCCGACGGATTGTTGTATCACTAAGCCGACGGCGAAGACGCAAGCTGGTCGCTTGTCTTTTGAGCAAGGGCACAAAAATCGAGCAGACAGAGGGGCTTAACAGCACCTGAATTTGGTAATATAATTGAACGCCAAGGGTCCTCCAATTGATTTTAAGAGGGGTCTATGGAGCAAGAACTATTAGACAGACTGTCACTATTGGCGAGCGACGAAGCTTTCTTTGACTTGCAAATGAAGACAGAGGAGCTACGTCGGAAAATTGCCGAGGACATCCAGTGTGACGGCGAGCCATACCCTGGCGATGAAGTTCGCCTGACATTGTTTGAAGCCAGGCTGGCGAAATACGAATTATTCAAAGCTGCTCAGACTGAAGACAAAGAGGCAAGCTGATCACGGCTCAATCCTAAGGCTCCTCGTTAAGAGCGTCGAAATAAATTAGGTAGGATCCCGACCAGCAGCAATCTCAAAGCTATTCTCGGTGGCCCCGGAGCGGTTAGCGCTCGGGTCAACGGTCTCTCTCTGCGCGCACCGCTGCGACTGCCAACCCGAGCAACGCACAACTTTGGCGAGCGGACCCCGAACGTCTGATTGTACAAGAAACCGGGGATAGGGCAATCGCCACACTTCCGCCAAGTCTGAGTCTCTCATAATCATTCACGCGAGGCGAATCATGACCGGGGGATTGACTATGGGCCCGCCAATACCGACCATAACCGAGCTCTTAAAGTTTGCTGAGACGGCATTGGAACAGCGCAGACAAGCCGCTGAAAAGCTGATGAATGATGCCGCGATAACTCGTGACCAGCTCATCAGGCTTGGACTATTGACAAACGAGGACGCCAACTGACCTGTGAAGGGTCCGGCGACCCTCATCTCTATTAGATCGCTAGCTGATAGCTGCAGAATTTTAACGCGTCGGTCGCATACGGAAACCTTGGAGAATCTTGGCCTGGCGCTCCTCCAAGGGCCGGCTCCCACCTACACTACTAGACTTCGTTCGCAACGACGGTCTTGCTGGGTTCCAATACCAGCGAGGCCGCTCTGCATTATTCTCCCAAAGTCGTGTAGGTGGCCTAAGGATACCTTCGCACAAGACCAGCAAGGGGGAAGCGCAATGCACGTGAAGTGGTTCTTGCTCGTTGGCGTCAATCACATGGACACTTGGAGCGGGATGGCGCAAGTACCACGAAAACGGTGAACGGGCCTTCGACACGTAGTCCTTCTAATTTAACCTTTGCAGCATGGCGAGGGGTGGCAAGAGACGCCAAGCGCGCTCCACGCCCCGTCGCCGACTCATGAACGTGCAAGAGTGAACATTCAAACTTCTTGGCCTAGCTGAAGTCGGTGGCAAGAAGTTGCATTAGCTCCGCGATGCTGGGATAAGCCGCCATAGCTCAGTTAGCACAACAGGTCATTGGGAATGGCGGGGTTTGCGGTTACAGTACTTCTAACGGCACCAACGAGCCCCACCCTACGCTTTCACGAGGCGCTGTGTGGCGCGAACTTCTGATTCCTTGACGGCTGAGAAGCCTAGTTCCTCCCCACGTTTGCTCGACAGGTGGATCGCACGCTATGCGCAGCCCTCTGCCGCGGCCTTAGGGGCCGTCGCCAACCTAAATCCGTCGGTTGTGGTCACAGGAGGATCACGCGGTATTGGGCTCGCGCTGGCGCGGCGCTTTGCCAAGGCTGGGTATGATGTTGCGATCCTCGCGCGCAACTATGAAGCCTTGCAGAAAGCCGCAGAAGCAATTGAGCGCGACTACGGTGTTAATGCCCAAGCGATCTCCATCGATATCACCGATCCAGACGCACCTCGGAGCCTGGACACGCAATTGGCTAAACGCGGTTACTATGTGGACATCTTGGTCAATTCGGCGGGTCTCGGCCTATCGGGGCGCTTCGAAACCCACGACGAAAGCGCGGTCGTGGATCTCCTCGATCTCAACGTAAGGGCCCTGACGCGATTGATGCATCACGCTCTGCCGGCCATGCTGGCGCGCGGTCGTGGCGGCATTATCAACGTGGCATCTCTCGGTGGCCTCGCTGCGGGGCCTTACCAAGCGGCCTATTACGCCAGCAAGGCCTACGTGATCTCGCTTACCGAGGCGGCAGCCTGGGAGAACGCCGGCGAAGGCGTCCGGCTAACAGTCCTTGCGCCGGGGCCCGTCGACACCTCCTTTCACGAGGCCATGGGCGCGGAGTCCTCATTCTACCGGCTGCTACTCCCAGCGCTCAGCACTGAGCACACCGCCAATTCAGCCTATCGCGGTTACGTTCTGGGCCGTTGCCTGGTCGTGCCAGGACTCACCAACTCGATCATGGCTATCGCCCTGCGCATTCTCCCGCATACTTTGGTTCTACCAATAATCGGCTGGCTGCTTCGCCCGCGCGGGGAGCTTTCCCCCGAGAAGGACGGCGAATACTGATGCGTCAGCCGCCCAGACGCCGCGTTTGCTTTGTAGCAACCCTTTTCCGCTTAGGTTGGAGGGAGCGCCGTGAATTGGTTCCTGCGTATCTGGCGTTGTTGGCCCGGTGGCGCGCCGGCGAGTTCTTGAAACTCGCTTAGCGCGCTACCGTGTCGGCCACAGATTAGAGGCACAATTCGACATTCAATTCTTATGCGAAGCAGGCACCCAGCCGCAGCCCTAGTATTTAGTGGACGTCGGTCGTCTACACCCTATTGCACAAGCAGCCTAGACAGCAGCGCCTGTACGCCCTAAACGGCCGAGTGCCCTTACGGTTAGCGATGCAAAGTTCTTAGACCACTCGCTATCGCATCTCCTGCCTAGCTGAAATCCCGATTGAGAAGCGCAATGGCCAACAATAAGAGCCCCCAGCCGCCGTATGGCCTCGACCTTGCGCCGATCGGCAATGGGCGCGTGGCAGCACTTGTCAATTCTCAAGGGCGCATCGTCTGGTGGTGCTTTCCCCGCCTCGACTCTGACCCCGTCTTCTCGCGCCTGCTCTCGGGCGATGACGAAAAGGGGTTTTGCGATGTTGTTCTTGACGGGCAAACGTCGGCAGAGTCAGCCTACGTGCGTAACACGGCAATCATTCAGACAATCCTCGAAGATGCCGGCGGCAATGCCGTCAAGATCACGGATTTCGCGCCGCGCTTTATGCGATATGAGCGTGCATTCCATCCGGCGCAGATTCTGCGCCGCATTGAGCCAATTCGTGGCGTGCCGCGCGTCACCATCCGGCTGCGGCCAACTTTTGATTACGGAAAGCCAAGCGACTGCCAAGCCATAGGTTCTAACCATATGCGCTTCGAGGGTGGTGCGAACGTCCTGCGGCTTACCACCGACGCACCGCTGTCCTATATCGCCCAAGAAACACCGTTTGCTCTGACGCGGCCTGTGACGCTCATTCTCGGGCCCGACGAGCCACTTCAGGCAGCAGTAGATACGGTTTCTCGGGAATTTCTTGAGCTCACTCGCGATTATTGGCGCCTTTGGGTGCGCGGCCTCGGCACACCTCTGGAATGGCAGTCGGCGACTATTCGAGCAGCGATCACCTTGAGATTGTGCCACTTCGAGGAAACCGGGGCGATTATTGCCGCGCATACGACGTCAATACCCGAAGCGCCCGGAACGCAGCGCAACTGGGATTACCGGTTCTGTTGGCTGCGCGACGCTTATTTCGTCGTCCGCGCGCTTAATCGCTTGAGTGCAACAGAAACGATGGAATCATACCTTAATTTTATCGCGACCATTGCCGGCGACATCGAAGGGTCGTTGCGCCCAGTGTACGGCATTATTCACGACGAACCGCTGGAGGAGCGCTTCGCCACCGACCTCGCGGGCTTCCAAAGCATGGGCCCGGTGCGAGTCGGAAATCAGGCCGCCGAACAATTGCAGCACGACGCCTATGGCAGTGTAGTACTCGCGATTTCTCAGATGTTCATCGACGAGCGGCTGCCAAGAATGGGTAACGAGTTTTTGTTCCGTCGCATGGAGCAGCTGGGGCATCAGGCAAGACGCTTGTACCTTGAGCCTGATGCTGGCCCTTGGGAGTACCGAGGACGTCAACACATTCACACGCATTCGGCGACAATGTGCTGGGTAGCCTGCGACCGCCTTGCCCGTGTTGCAAGTTTATTGGGGCTTAGAGACCGCGCTGCATACTGGATGGGGCACGCCGAAAAACTGCGTAACGTCATCCTAAAACGCGCGTGGAGCGAACGGTTGGGGGCAATTGCAGGCGCGCTTGATCATGACGAGCTGGACGCCAGCGTACTACTGCTGCCGGACCTCGGCCTTTTGCCAGCGACCGACGAACGTTTCCGCAAGACCTGCGCCGTCATTGGCAGGGAATTGAACCGCAACGGCTTCATGATGCGCTACACGGCAGAGGATGATTTTGGCGCACCGGAAACCGCGTTCCTGGTGTGTCAGTTCTGGTATGCGGACGCACTTGCGGCTATCGGCGAACGTGAGAAAGCACGCGAAATCTTCACGGATATCCTGTCACGGAGGAATTCGTTTGGAGTCCTTAGCGAGGACATTCATCCCGAAACGGGCCAGCTATGGGGAAACGTGCCGCAAACCTACTGCATGGCTGGGATTATAAATACTGGGATCATGGTGTCTCGCAGCTGGGAGGAGGCATGGTCTACTCCGCAAGACGCCACGACATAGCCTGAAAGTGGCGCTGCATAGCTTGCGCCGACCACTATATGAACTGATTAAATGTTTGATCGATAAAGAGATTGCGATTTCGCACGCACCGCGACGAGAACTGCTATAGTGCACACCGATACGCGACAGGAGTGTCATGGGTCGGATTGTACTGGCCTCAAACCGGGTCGTAGACCTTAGCAAGGCGGCGCAAGCTGGTGGTGTTGCTATCGCCATCGCGGACTTACTGCGCACGCGCCCTGGGTTGTGGCTGGGGTGGAGCGGCAAGATCGTCGACAAGGGCGAGGACGCGAACGCCGCACCAAATGTGGTCGAAGATGGCACGACCACCATCGTCACCGTCCCGCTCAGCTCCCGTGAATACAAGGATTACTATCTCGGGTATGCCAACGGCGTGCTCTGGCCCGTGTTCCACTCACGTCTGGACTTAGCCCAGTTCGAGGCCGGTTATTACAACCGCTACTTGGAAGTAAACCGGCGCTTCGCGCGGGCGCTGCAGCCTCTGTTGAGACCTGACGATAC
>JAUVPN010000199.1 GCA_030598645.1 Hyphomicrobium sp.
ACAGTGCCTCGTCGTCGCAAGGAGCCGTCGGTCGCGCTAGCGCTCGTGAGGAATTGGCTTCGATCAAGGTCACTCCAAAAAGAGTGACAATCGTTAGCGCTCGGAGAACAGACAAACTCATAACTATACCTTTTACTTCCGCGGACACCCTCCCAGGCGCACCCTCTCAGGCGAACTGCGATGGGTCTACAAAGGATGAATGGTTAGAGAGGGGGCCGAGCTCGGAGTAAATGGTGCGAGACGAGATTTTCCCCGCAACGCACAATTCTTCGTCTGGATTTCGCAGTTCTTGGTCAAAGTGTTGCATTCAACCAACAGTTTCGAAGGTCAATCAATCGCCTGAGGGACGTCCTTCCAGGCGCAAGTGTTGCCCGGGTGAGCGATGCGTCCGTGCGTCAATCGGCGGCCCTCAATTCCCAATCGTGCAATTAACGCTTGCGGGGTCTTAATTGAGGTCCTCGCGCACCGCAGGAGTTTTTTTTGTGAAGCCCGTGCGGCCCATTTAATCCGCCTATGAGACCAAAGACTGTGGCTCGCGAAATATCGAACCGAAGAACCGGCTTAAGCCGGCCTCTCCACCTCTGGGACCGACTTTGGGTTTTATCCCTGCCTGCGGCTCGCACAAGGGCTAGAGGCGGCCACCCATCGTGCCTTCGGAGGTGCCTTTGTCTGCTGGCGACCGGCCTTCTTCGTTGAGTGGTTTGTTCTCTCGCGTCTGCGGGGGTTCCTCCGTCATCTCAACTCGTGAAATTTGCAGTCCATCGTACCAAATGGACCCGGAGACGAACCGCTCAGACTCCGAACGTGCGGCGAGCACAAGCCGCAGTTCTTGGGCGCGGCACTCCGACTCTGGCACCGTGAACGGGATCAAAAAATTGGTCCACGTGCGTGCCAACCCAAGGACCATCCGGCTTTCTCCTATGGGCTGCGGTTGTGCGCCGGCACACTTGATTGACCACTGCAGCCCACGCCGGCCGATAATCTCACCTTTGTACTGTCCTTTGAGTTCATAGGCGCCCGGCGCCAACATGAGTATCTGAGAGACGCCCCTAAAATCGGCGCGTCCCGGCCCAAATTCCAAATAGAGGGCATGCTCGCCATCCAGATCGGGCCGGAGCGCGATGTCGGTTGTCACCCCCGATGATCCCGGCGAGATGACCCAATCGAACGGCAGACCCGATGGCATGAGCTCAAAACTGCCATTGGCGAGGAGGCCCGCACGGCTGAGCTCTTCAGGCGGCAAAAATTGCAGCCATGTGTAGTAAGCAAGTTCATAGAACTTGCGCCCAATCAAAAAGTTCAAGTAGCCGCGAAGGTCCGCGTCAGTCGGTGGTGAGGCGGTATCCTTAACGCTCAAGAAGAGTTCAAGTGGCGTGCGCGCGTCCGAAATTGCTCCAGGGAGTTCTGAAAAGAACGACGAGCGCCAGGGTGGATTGCCAATGAGCAGCGTCTTTAGAGCGCCGACGGCCTTCTCATCCTTGTTCTCTGCCAACCGGACCAAAGTCGGCGCCGCTTGAGCCATGAATTGAGGTCGCTTTCTTAGGAAGGCGTCGGCGTAGTGAAGAGCAGCGGTATAGTCGCCGTTCTCGAAAGAATTGATCATCAGCCAATAGACGGCGATGCTCTCGCTCCAGGAACGATGCACGGCGGCCTGCATGAACTGCGCGGCTTTTGTTTTATCGCCGGCGAGATGGGCCAGCTGACCCAGAATGCGCAGTGCTCGGGCATTGAGCGGATCATGGATAAGCACCCATTCCGCCTGAGAGCGAACCTGAGTGCGATCCGCTTCTGCGACCGGCGGCGGGGCGAGCTTCGGTTTGGCATCTCGCTTTTTTGCTCGGGCGTACTGTCCAGATGGTAGATTCTTTGCCGCACCCTTTAATTCAGGTTTCGCCCAGGCGCCGAGGCGGTCCCGACCGTCCTCAGATGTCTCGGACTTGTCGTCGGACGCTTGCCGTGAAACGCCCGCCGTCTCTAAGCTCCCTTCGATCAGGGGCCGATTGAGCAGCTCGTCGGCGAGAGAAATAAGAGCTGAGGGTTCGGTGGAATGAAATTTGAGCGCCACCTCTGGCGACCGAACAGCAAGATAGGCCGCAAAGCTCCTCGTGACCACCTGCCAGACCAAGACCCCCGCAAGAGTAATCAACGCGGCAGCGCGGACCCATGAAAAATGGTGTCTTTGTTTAATCACTGGATAAGCGGTCCAACGTTAAAGGAAACGACTGCAGCGACGCGGACTTGGGTCGATGGACTTGCTTGAACGATCGACATCCGTCAGTGCCTGGTGCCACCAAGCAGTAAAGATATGGCGCGGCGCAGAAACCCCCTTCGTTCGTCTCTTCGAATGTCGAAGATCTGTTTCGAACCATACCTCTTTAACTGACGTCGCGTACCTGCCATCTTTCGGGCATGTGATTTCCCGTCTTTTCTGCGTCTCATTTTGTGGTATGCGCCGCGGCGTTCTGGGGTTTTGAGATCCTCCCAGGCTTGGGTCACGCGTCCCGCAAAAATCGTTCGCTCCCCGCCCCGGTTGACATCAGGATGCAGCCACCTGAGGAGTAGGGCCATATTGCGTCTGAGTTCGCCGGCCGTAGCATTTCGGCTCGCGCCCAGGACGCGATAGCTGTCAGCATTAGGACACAACAGGATCTGTTCGATGAAAATGGTGGCGGCCGTATGGACGAGCGCACGCGGTTTGCTTACTGCTTCGGACGCCCCCGATAGGGCCGCTTCATCGCCAGCCGCGATGCGCAGCACCATCACGACACCATCTGGCAGTGGTCGAGATTTCTGACGTCGGACACGTGAGGGCACCTGCAGAAGGTCGATCGCGACTTTGACTGCAACTGGCACCTTCATAAGCTGCTCTCATAGGCGTTCGTAAGTTGAGGCGCGCGGCTTTCAGCTCCAAGAGCGCGACGCCCATATGTGTACTCATGATCGCCGTAGCCGTATCCATACCCGTACCCATAACCGGCGGCCTTCGCGTCAAACTTGGTAAGCACCGCCCCGACAACAGGGCCACGTCCCATGTGGAGCCGCTTTAATGCCCCGCGAACCTGGTTCGAACGCGCCTGACCTGCGCCAACAACAAACACCGTAGCCGCCGTGGCGTTTGACATCAACGGCGCATCAGCAAGCCCCATTATGGGGGGGGCGTCGACGACGATGAGGTCGAACACCTGCAAGCCCACTGACAGCAACGAAAAGAAACGCGCGTTGCCTAACAGGTCAGCTGCATTCGGTGGCAAGGGGCCAGATGCCATTAATGCCAGATTGGGGACTGCCGTCGCTTGAAAGGCTTGGGGAGGGGTGCAGTTTCCCGTTAGGTAATTGCTGAGCCCGACCGCGTTGTCGGCGTAAAGCTTTTTATGGAGCGACGCATTGCGAAGATCTCCGTCCACCAACAGAACCTTTAGGCCCATAATGGCAAAATGTCGGGCGATCGCCAATGACGTGCTAGACTTGCCTTCCCCGGGACCAGCACTAGTGACGAGCAGTGTTTTAGGTAGCCCGCTATCGCTGGAGAATTGCAGCGCCGTGCAAAGCGAGCGGTAAGCTTCAGAGAGAGCCGAGCGCGGATCTGCGATTTCGGTTTCAAAGCTCTGCTCATGACTGGTCTTGGGGATGACTCCCAGTGTTGTGAGGCCCGTGATTTGTTCGACTTCCTCAGGCGTCCGCACTAAATCATCGAAATGCTCCATGACATAGGCCGCGGCGAGACCCGCCCCCAACCCGAGAGCGAAAGAGAGCAGAAGTGCACGGGCTAGCCTGGGTGACGAGGGTGTCCCCGGTAGCTCCGCCTTGTCGACGACAAAAACATTATTGGAGCCGACGCCGCCCGCAATGCTGACTTCCTTGTGGCGCTGCAGCAGCCCGTCGTAGAGCTGGCGGTTGGTGTCCACCTCGCGCTTCAAAATATTATATTGAATAGATCTTTGTTGCAGATCGAGAGCCTCTGTCCTCAAGGTCTCAATTTGTTTTTCCATTTCGGTTTCTTGGCTCTTTGACGCTTTATAGCGTGCTTTCAGTGAATCCTTGATCGTCCGAACCTCGACGCTGAGCTGGCGATCGATCTCCTTAATCTTGTTGCTAATTTGAACCATCGCAGGATAGCTCGGCTTAAACGTCTCGAGCTTCTCTTGGTATTCTGTAACGAGCGCATTGCGCTGATCGCGTAATCCTTCAACGACTTTGTTGGAGAGCAGTTGTGGCAGGTTGATCGCATTCGCCTTGGAAACCTGCTTCCAGAGCTGTTCATTCTTGATGCGTTCGGCGACAAGCTGGCCAAGTGTCACATTGGCGGCCGCAAGGTTATTCTCCGCGATTGAGGACTTTTCGTTTACGGCAACGATCTGCTCCTTCTGCGCGAATTCTAGGAGTGTTTTCTCCGACTCCTGAAGACGCAATTTCAACTGCGTCAGCTGGTCCTCGAGAAAGGTCTTTGCATAGGCGTTCGCTTGGAAACGCTTGTCGAGATTAGAGGCGACGAAGGCTTTTGCCAGGGCATTGGTGATTCTTTGTGCGCGTGAGGGGACCTGATCGGTGTAGCTGACGTCGACCAAGACGGAGCCCGGGATGGGTTTCACAGCCGAGCCGCCTAAGATGATGCCAGCGGCGGCGCGCTGGCGATCTTTGCGCTTGCTCTCGCTGGGTCCGGTATCTGCATGCGAGGCAAGCAGCCCCCTTAAAAATCCAACGAGGGAAAACTGCATGGGGGGGTTAATAAAACTCTCGTCATCACCGAGCTTCAGTGTGCTCGCAACGCGTTCCGCCAGCGCGCGGCTTTTCAGCAACTGGTATTGCGTCCGGAGAAACTCTCTGTCGTACACGTTGGTTTGCGCGACGACCCCGCCCTTGACGATCTCCGCCGCGTTACGGTCGATTTGCAGGCGAACCGTTGCCGTATAGAGCGGGGTTTGCATCAAGGTGCGTACAGCGCCGAGCACAACAATCGCTGCCAGCACGCTGAGGATGAGCCATTTGCGTTTATTGAAGATGCGCCAATATTCGCGCAGATTGAACCCAAAGTTGTCCGGCGCGTCAGACACACCCCCCATGTAAGCCGCGACGTCGCCGTAGGCGCCGTAGGGATCACGCGTTGCGGGAACGTTGCCTGCGGCTGGAACGAGCCTTCCGCCCGACGCGCCGTTCTCACCAAAAGGAGTAGCTTGAGGTTCACTCATGGCATACTCGTCCGACCGTTTCCAAAACTTTAGACATTAGAAAAGTACTGCAGCTGAACCGGCAGCTCCAATCCCCTTAAGAAAGGTTTGCCAGGCGGCCTTCATTGCAGAATGGCTAACGATGACGACATC
>JAUVPN010000022.1 GCA_030598645.1 Hyphomicrobium sp.
CCAATTTTCAGTAGTGTCCAAGAGGTACTGCCGGCGTGCCGCGCCAGCGGCCGCAAAGCCCGCCGAAAGTAACATCATAACTGGGACGAACCCGACGCCAACCGCTAATCCGCCCAAAGCGGGGGCTGGTTCGAACACCGCAGGGACTTCCCAGCCCGCTTCAGAGACACCAAAGACAAAAGCAATTAACGCCGCAGCCGAGCCACTGAACGCAGGGGCGCCGCAGCCTGCTGACGAGGCGCCCGCAGCGCAACTTGGTGAAAGCAATATCGAGACTGGGGCCACACCGCCGGCTTCGGCTGAAACGCCCAAAACTGAAACGCTCAAGCCTGCACCCGGCGCATCACCCGCGCAGGCTGATCCCGATTCTACGGCACCTGCAGCCGACGAAAAAACACCGGCGCAGGTGGCGGCAACCCACCCAGCAACCATGGCTGCTGGGTCGGGCCAGAAGATCAAAGACGTTCGCGCACGTGGCAAGCTCCGATGCGGCGTAAGCACCGGCCTTCTCGGCTTCTCTGCACAGACCCAATCTGGCGAGTGGCATGGCCTAGACGCTGACTTTTGCCGCGCCGTTGCAACAGTCGTTCTGGGCGATCCGTCCAAGGTGGAATTCTTGCCGCTCGAAGCGGAAGCACGCTTCGAGGCACTGAAGTCCGGCAAGATCGACCTTCTATCGCGAAATACGACCTGGACTATGAACCGTGACGTGAGTCACGGCATCGAGTTCGTCGGCGTCATTTATTTTGATGGTCAGAGTTTTATGACGAGCGAGGATCGCGGCCTGGTCTCCGCTCAACAATTGGCGGGAGGCACAGTCTGCGTTGAGAAGACGACCACTACCGAAGAGAATGTTGCCTACTACCTAAAGACCCACCAAATCGACGCGGAACTCCGTACCTTCGAGGTCCGCAAAGAAATGCTGGACGCCTACTTGAAAGGGACCTGCGACGCCATTGCAAGCGACCGCTCCGCACTGTTTTCTGAACGCGCCGAATTCCCTGAGCCCTTGAAGCACGTGGTCCTGCCGGAGGTGATCTCGAAGGACCCACTCGGGCCAGCAGTCATGCACGGTGATCTCTCTTGGGAAGAGATTGTGCGCTGGACACTCGCTGGCCTTATCAACGCCGAAGAGGTTGGCCTCGACAAGGCCTCTGCCTTATCGGGGCAGCCGTTGAACGACGATGCGCTGCGTTTAGTTGAAAGCGCAGGCGCAACCGGTCAAAAGTTGCAGCTTGCCAGAAACTGGCTGCGCGATGCCGTAGCCGCCGTCGGAAACTACGGCGAGATGTTCGATACGAATGTAGGCAAGGCTAGCCCTCTCGGCATGAATCGCGGGCTTAACTCGCTATGGAAGAAGGGCGGCATCCTTTATGCGCCGCCCATGTGGTGAGTACCGTCAAGGCCATCACGCTCAATCTTCAACCGAACGGATAACGTGCGTCATGTTTCGAAAAGTGCCAAGCAATCCAAAAGTGCATTCAGTGCGACTCATCGCCAGCGGTCTTATCGCCGTGAGCCTTGTTGCGACAATCGCCAGCAACATCCCAGTTCATGCTGTGACCCATCGTTATATGCCGCCGGAGCCAAGCCGGTTGCCATGGATCAGCGTGCAGACGGAGCAAGAGTTGTCGTCAGCCGTCGAATTCTATCAGCGCGTCGTAGCCGCCGGCGGCTGGCCCAAGCTTCCTGGTCGCCTCACGCTTCGGCCCGGTAGCAGCGATCCGAACGTCGTCCTACTGCGAAAGCGCCTCAAAATTACAGGTGACCTCCCTGCGAACGCGCGCGGTGACTATGCCTTCGATGAGAATGTGGTTGAAGCCGTGAAGCGATACCAGAGACGCAATGGGCTTGAGCCCACCGGCGTCGTATATGGCATCACGCTACGCTCCCTCAATGTCCCGGCCAAGACGCGCCTGCGTCAGCTTCAAGCTAACCTTGCGCGGGTCCAGCAGCTGCTACCAAAGCTCTCCGGTTCACCCAAGTACATCATTATGAATCCAGCCAGCTTTGAGTTGCAGGGCATCCAAAACGGCCAGGTAGCCATCACAAGTCGCGTCATTTCCGGGAAGCGCGCCACGCCGACGCCGAATGTCACCGCCCAGGTGCGTGCGATCAATATCCTGCCCTATTGGCACGTGCCGCGCAGCATCGCCAAGCGTGCCCTCGTTCCCGCCATCCGTAAAAACCCGTCATACCTGTACAAAGAGCGCATTCGCGTCTTCTCTACCTTTGGCGGCGAAGAAGTGGATCCCTCCTCTGTCAATTGGTGGGGACCGGAAGCCGCACGCTATGTGTTTCGCCAAGATCCCGGTCCGCAGAACGCGCTCGGCGTGCTTCGCTTCGACATGCCCAACAAGCACATCGTCTACATGCACGACACGCCTATGAAGAACCTGTTCAGCTACTTTGAACGCGCCTACAGCGCAGGCTGTGTTCGCATGCAAAACTTCATCAATGTTGCCGAATGGCTTATAGCCGGCCAGAACAACTGGACTACGGGACGACTCCAGGCTGCAGTCGAGAGCAACAAGCCTCAAACGATAAAGCTTGCCAATCCTGTGCCTGTTCATTTCATTTACCTGACGGCTTGGGTCTCAAACGGCGTCGTCGAGTTCCGCAACGATCTCTACAATCGTGATGACTCCGCACCCAAAGGCAGTGTTGTTGCTGGGTGGAAGGTGCTCACGTCAACCGTTACACCCTAGGCGGAAAGCCTTACACGAACCCAACTGCACGGCGAAATTGGCGGCGTGCTATTGAACGGCTTCCAATTCAGCTAGGAGGGACTAGCGTGCTGTAGGGCCGGAGAAGCGAATGGACTACCGTAAAGACTTCTTGGTCAAGCCTGGCAAGAAACTGAATCTGTCTGATTTCGATCCTGACTACCACGGCAGCCACGAATCGAAAGAACAAGCTAGCAAAGACCTCGGTCACTACCGAGAAAAGATCAGCACGTTTCAGCGAACCCTATATGGCGATGGTTCCAAGGCGCTACTCATTGTGCTCCAGGGCATCGATGGCGCCGGTAAGGATGGAACCTGCTGGCACGTCATCAGCGCGATGGACCCGCAAGGCGTTAAGGTAACGGGCTTTAAGCAGCCGACACCTGCAGAACGTGCCCGCGATTTCTTGTGGCGCGTTCACGCGCACGCGCCGCAAAAGGGCGAGATAGCCATCTTTAACAGGTCGCACTATGAGGACGTGCTTATTGCGCGGGTACACAGTTTGGTGCCGGCGCACGCCTGGGAGGCGCGCTACGAGTTTATCAACAACTGGGAGCACCTACTCCACGCAGACAACCACACCACCATCATCAAGTTCTTCCTATATATTTCGAAAGAAGAACAGCTTGAGCGTTTCAAGCAGCGCCTGGACGACCCGGCACGCCAGTGGAAAATCTCCACGAACGACTATACCGAACGTCGTTTTTGGGATGACTACATTCATGCCTTCGAAGCCGCACTGAACAACTGCTCAACTACACACGCGCCGTGGTACGTGATCCCAGCTAATCGCAAGTGGTTTCGCAATCTCTCCGTCTCTCAAATCATAGCGGATACACTAGAGGAGTTAGATCCCCATTGGCCCAAGCCCACCGTCGATATTGATGAGGTGCGTCGTCTCTATCATTCCGCCGCAGAGCGAGAAACCGACACTAAGACCTAAACCTCTTCTACTGGTGCTCCGGCTCGGCGACGTGCTGAACGCTTTCTTGCTCGTTGGGATCGGTACGCGCGACAATCGCTTCGGCCGCCAACGTATCGCTCAGATTGATCGGCTTATGCGGCACGCCGGCCGGAATATAGATAAAATCACCACCTTTGTTGATCACGCTCCTCTTCAGTCCTTCTCCGTAGAGCGTTTTTACTCGCCCCTTAACTAGGTAAATTACCGACTCGTATCCCTTGTGTAAGTGCGCCCTCGCCGCGCCGCCCGGGGGAATGATTACCCGGTTCATAGAGATACCCTGAGCACCCGCGTTTTGGCCTGAAATGCCCTCAAACACTGGCAAGCCCTGCTTAGAACCGACACTGGCATCTGGCCTGATGACAATAATCTCCCCGTCCTTCCTGCTTTCACCGGCTAAGAGCGGCTGAGTGCCCACCGCCACAACCAAAAGCATCAAAGTGCGTGCACAGGTCCACATTGTGTAACTCCCTTTGTTGGACCGACAGATGACTGCGCCACCAGGGTTTTATGGAAAGCTGCCGACACCAATCCAATCGCTACTTTTCTGAGTGAGGTAATCGTGTACGCATTCGAACCTGGAGGGCGCATCGGCCGTTCTCAACAGTCGCCTCAACTTAAGGTGCATGCGCTCATTTTTGTCACTTTGTCCACCTACGACCACCTGCGGTCGGGACTTAAGTTCTGCCTTGGCAAAACACAGGGATTAGCTAATGCAGTACGGTGATAATTCGATCGGACCAAAGCTTCTGCCACTTATTAGATATCGTGACCCAGCGCGCTCCATTGAGTGGCTGTGTAAGGCTTTCGGATTTGAAAAGCAGCGCATTGTGGCGCGCCAAAATGGCAGCTTGTCGTATGCCCACCTCAGTTTTGACGGCACCCTAATCAAGGTTGCTCCCATTAGGGACACCGTTGCCGATAAGTCCAGTAAACTGCCTGACAAGATCGATCGCCCGCAACAACGACGCCTCTACTTCGTTGTGCGCGATGTCAATGCGCACTACGATAAGGCTAAGGCCGCTGGGGCCGAGATTGTCTTAGACATGACAACCTACGAGCGCGGAGGCTGCCGCTACTCGTGCCGCGACCCTGAAGGTCATCTGTGGAACTTCGGCACATATGATCCCTGGCGGCCACTGGCTTTGATTTACCACGGACGGCAAAGTCCCCGCCGCTTCGCGTTTGATACTCCCAAGCGTTTGGTGGTGGCGATTGGAGCGCTGATAGTTTTGGTCGGGGCGGGTGTCGCCGCATACTCCAATGGACCTATAGTCTAACCTGAAAAAATCGCCGAAGTCCCTGCAACCACACGGGCTCATGTTAGCCAGTTTCCTCAAATGTAGCCGCCACCAAAATAATCTATGAACCGATGAAGGTCGAGCACAACGCTCCCCTCCTGACAGCATGATCGAAGGATTTGCAAAGTCCGCGCCATCAACCAGATAGACCGACCCTTTCGCCGACCCAAATGTCTTTGTAGTTGCCCGCCCCAAGATCGAACCCGGCACTGATAAGGTCGGCCAGAACCTTGCTGAAGATTTAGAACAGTTCCACAAATCTACTAAATAGATTGAGTGGCACTCGAGGGACTTCCGCTCCACTTCCCCAGTCAGACGCCCCTTCCACTAAGTCCTTTATGAAAGAATGTGGCTCCGTTGGCGCAATGGGTGACCGACGTTTGTTGCCCGTGCCCATGTGTCGCTGCAAAGTCGTTTGAACGGCCATGTGTTGTAGCCTCACTAGCATGAACGAATCCTGACAAGCCAACTCAGAGATCATTCAGCTTGAAGCACTCATACTCCACACACAGCTCAAACTTTTCGAATTGCAGTCTGGAGAAGCTTCAATGACCAATGTCAAACTTGCACTAGCCGCAGCTACCGCATTCGCGATTGTTGTGCCGGCCGCAACCACCGCTAACGCGCAACCTGGTGAGGTTCACTTTGTACGTCACAGTTCCGTTTATGTGCCTGGTATTGATCGGCGAATAAACCGGCAGAGAAAGCGCATTCGTCACGCAAAGCGCGACGGCGCTCTGACATGGTGGCAGGCCCGTAGGCTTAGACGTCGACTGGCTAACATCCGTGATGAACTTCGCTTTGCCTCGATGGATGGCAAAGTCACCCGCTATGAGCGTCGATACTTGCACCAAATTCTTGATAGGAACAGCCGCCGCATTGAGCGCCTCAGCAAGAATTACCCCGTACGCTTGAGACGCCGTTTGTGGAAAGATATTAGATTTTAATAGCCGAGCGGTTGGTGACATGAGCAGCACTGGGCCGTCCAATCGGACGGCCCGGCCACATACAACAAAACGCAGAAGACTCGACCTCTGTCAGCACAAGTAAACTCCAAGCGCTGCGATCAGCATGGAGATGGCGTCTTTACTGGCGAACACGTTGCCGAAACGACGTTGGTTGAGACCCTATACTGAGCCGGAATACGGAGAATAGACGACCTCACCGGTCTTGCCGCGCAGCGTTTCCTCAACCAAATCCAACGTCGCAATCTACGGCGGAGCGCAGGGCGAAACCGAACTCACCTAGAACGCAATAATGGAAAGCTAAGACGCATAATGAGGACGCCTCAAAGCGGGAGACGTCCTCTGACCTCCGATCTACGCTGACCGGGGTAAGGCCAATGATCGGTGGGGATGTGCTCAGCTTCACTGGCAATGGCGGCGAAATCTTGATGCGCCAGAACGGCCTTTGGGAAATCGCCATCATGCCGTTGTGAAGGCCCGGACAGCTGTTGAAGATTTGAGGGGAAGGCCATCCGGGCCAATATGTGCTGCCCAAGCGTGGCTTGCTCCGCAGCACGCGCCTGACATAGCGCCATTAACTTTTTATGCGAAGCCCAGCAGATGCATCGGACTTCTTTTGTTGTGGATGAAGCAGCAACAGCACGGCTTCCAGGCTTGACAGCCGACCGCTCGAGAAAACTACAGGAATGCAGCACCGCGCAATAAACTATTCCTGCTCAAGGCGTTACGCCCAAGACTTTCAGGGCAACTTTTGCCATTTGATTTGACGGGTCAATCTCAAGTGCCTTGCGATAGTCTGCGATGGCTCGTTGCTTATCACCTTGGGCAACATAGGTGCTGCCACGATTGCTGTACGCCTCAGGATCCTGAGGGTTGATCTCGATGATCTTGTCGGCGTCCGCTATCGCTTGAACATACTCGCCTTTATCTTTGTACGCCCCACCCCGACCATAATAGGCTAGAGCAAATTCAGGATTTAGCTTGATTGCTTCGGTATAGTCAGCGATCGCTTTGTCCACCTCACGCTTGAGATAGTAGCTGTTCCCCCGACTCCAGTAGGCAACGGCTCTATTCTTGTGACTTTCTCTGTTTTTGCGCTGGATGATTGCTGAGCAACCGCGTATCGAGCGGTCCGGGTCAGCGGACTGATTGCAGTCACCATATCGATCGGCCGCCACCCCCGTGGCCCACAGCATCAGCAACAGAGCAAAAACAATCAGCCGCGTCATTGATGGCTCCCATGATCATCACGCAAGAGCGAGTAGAATAGAGAATGAGGGACGCTCGTGCCACCGTGCTCGGTTGATTGTCGCCAGACGTGGCAATTATGAACCGGGCGCTAAGTAGGTAGTCTCAAGATTACCAAAGGTCCCCTTATCGCGGGAACTGTTGGATCTAGGCAGCATGACCGAGATACAAAACTACCGTTGTTCTCATTAGGAACGAAACCGAGACAGAGACTGTGGGCGACACCAACCGATCGTCGGCGTGTCAGTGTTCTTTTCAGTTCCGTTTCGATTGGATTAGTCAACTGAAACGCCTATGCTTCTAGTCAAGTGTCGCTCAATCGAGGTGTTAGTCCAGTGAATGCGCCAGTCCGAATAATCTTTTACATTATTGTCCTTGGGGTCATCGGTTGGTTCGTGTGGCGCTTCTATATTGAACCGAAAATCCATACGGCAACGGCACCTGCAGTTGAAACGACACCGGCACCCACCGGCGTCACACCTCCTGCTGCGCCTGAGCCAGAAACCACACCGGATGCGGCCACTGATGTACCCGCTCAGCCAGAGAAGCCGTCTGAACCTTAGGCCTAACGAGCCGGCCCTTGATGCATGCAGGGAGTCTGCCTCAAGCTAACAACGCTCGTATGGTGCCAAACCAACGTCGGGCTCATCCCCTCTGTGACCACGCGCGCCCACAATGTAGACGAAGAAACTAATCTCAAGCGCTTTGCGGCGGTCGGTAAGGGCGTTTTCTTCACGTTGCGGGTGCCCTGTTCTATGAAGCCACCAAGCAAAAAAGTAGCCCTCAACGTCCTCTTTAATAGTCACACACCCAACCATCGCCGACAGAGTCTATTATTAGCTGACACCCGTTGGCAGATCTTAGAAACGCAAGACGCTGGGCCGCCGGCGACGCTAAGAAAAATTCCGACGACCCCTCACGCGTGGAAAAGATGGCGACGCCTAAGTATGTAAGGCCCGCGTATCTTAGGCAGTGCTTCAATAGCAAAAGAAATAGGGAAAATACCCCCTCACTCCCGGTCCAAATCCTTGGTGCTCAACCAGAAGTCCGATTGGACCTCGAAACGAACTGCTATTGGCCAGCGTAGATAAGTCTAGTGGGCAAAATTAACATTTGCACGGATATGGGAATACCAAGTGCGCCGAGGCGCCTTTCGATTCCAACAACCCAGACTGCGCTGAAAGAAGGCTGTTTGGTCAACGAGCCTTGTAGCGATAATATTTCTGCGCGTCTCAGCCAAGTTCGAAAGGTACTCTAGCGCATAGAACGCCAACGCAGAGCAGAAGGAATACGCGATAAGATGCCCGCATTGGACGTAAACCCGTATACCGTGACCAACTCATCGGGCCACCAACGCTTTTCGACCAAAAGGTAACATCGATTATGTCCTACCAGCCTATCGAGAACTACGGAATGATCGGAGATATGCACACAGTTGCGCTTGTGGGAATCAATGGCTCTATCGACTGGTTATGTGTGCCCAACTTCGACTCCCCCAGCATTTTTGCAGCCCTTCTCGATGATGAGAAGGGAGGCCGTTTCAAGATAGCTCCCGTTGGTAATGATGTAGTCTGCAAGCAATTCTATTGGCCAGAAACCAACGTCCTCATAACTCGGTTTCTCGCCCCGGGAGGCGCGGCCGAACTGACCGATTTTATGCCTGCGGGACGCGCTGTTTCAGGCCACTGTCATCGTCACCGAGTCATACGGCGGATCAGCGCTGTCCTAGGCCCGCTTGAATTCCGAATGGAATGCCACCCAGCCTTCAATTACTCCCGCGACAAACATGTAACGAAGCTCGAAAAGGGCAGTGCTACATTTGTATCGCCTTCGCTAACGATGGGTCTTGCCTCGACAATGCCACTAGAAGAGCGCGATGGCGGCGTCGTTTCCGAGTTTACACTTGCGCAAGGTGGGACCGCTGTATTCGTGCTCGGCCAAGATTCTTCCGATACAGACTCTAGCTTCGCCTTATCGCCGGCCGAGGCAGAGGACCTGTTTCGCCGTACCGTTACCTACTGGCGTGGCTGGGTTAGCAAGTGCCAGTACACGGGGCGCTGGCGCGAAACTGTGCATCGCTCAGCACTTGCGTTGAAGCTGCTGACTTATGAACCGAGCGGCGCCATTGTCGCGGCACCAACCTGTAGCTTGCCCGAGGGCATCGGTGGCCAGCGAAACTGGGACTACCGATTTACGTGGATCCGCGATGCCGCATTCACAGTCTATGCCTTCATTCGACTCGGCTTCACGGATGAAGCCGAGCAGTTCATGAATTTTCTATCTGAGCTATGCAAGAAACCTGGACCAAACGGCTCGCTGCAGATCATGTATGGGATTGATGGGCGCAAGAACTTAACCGAGGAAACACTCAATCACTTTGATGGTTATATGGGATCGAAGCCGGTTCGGATCGGCAATGGCGCTTATAACCAATTGCAGCTCGATATCTATGGCGAACTCCTTGACGCAGCCTATCTCTATAACAAACACGGCGCACCGATTTCTTATGACATGTGGATGTCACTGAGGGCGCTGACTGATTGGGTTTGTGACAACTGGCAACGTCCCGATGAGGGTATTTGGGAGGTCCGGGGTGGGCAACAACACTTCGTTTATTCCAAGCTAATGTGCTGGGTTGCGCTGGATCGTTCGATACGCCTTGCCGACAAACGGTCCTTTCCTGCTCCGCGCGATCGTTGGCTCAAGGTCCGCGACGAGATGTACGAAGAGATCATGCAGAATGGCTGGAGCGAAAGCCGGCAAGCTTTCGTCCAGCACTACAAAAGTGATTCACTCGATGCCGCCAATCTCATGCTGCCGCTTACATTCTTTTTGTCGCCGGCCGATCCTCGAATGCTGAGCACACTTGATGCCACGCTCCTTCCCCCTGAGAAGGGCGGCCTGACCGCGAACAGCTTGGTCTACCGCTATAACATTGAGGAGACGGACGACGGCCTCGATGGCGAAGAGGGGACGTTCAACATCTGCACATTCTGGCTCGTTGAGGCACTAACTCGCGCCGGTCGGCATGACCGAAAGCGTCTCGAACAGGCTCGGCTGATGTTTGAACGCATGCTCGGATTTGCTAATCACGTGGGACTCTATGCCGAAGAGACCGGCCATCGCGGCGAAGCACTCGGCAATTTCCCTCAGGCATTTACGCATCTGGCGCTGATTAGTTCAGCGTTTAATCTTGACCGGGCATTGGGGCCCGGTGCGTAAGCAGGTCGCTGAGGAGGCCTGTCATCGCTCAGCGCAGGAGCCCTGGTAATGATTTTTCCCGAGACTGGCCGTGCGATCCCCTCTGTAGACACAGCAGAGATGATTGAGGTCGACCGCGCAATGATCGAGGACTACCAGATCGAACTCATTCAAATGATGGAGAATGCGGGCCGCAACCTCGCGCATTTGGCTCGGATGCGTTTTCTCGATCGTGATCCGCGGGGGAAACGGGTCCTCGTATTGGCTGGCAGCGGAGGCAACGGTGGCGGCGCATTGACCGCGGGCCGACGACTTTACAACTGGGGCAGCAATATCACGATTGCACTCGGACAGCCCCCGCACGCAATGGCGCTCGTTCCGGCCAAGCAGCTCGCTATCCTCCAACGTATGGGTGTGAGCGAATTTAGCGGCTCAGAGAAACTACAAACTCTTGCCATCCTGGCGCGTCACAGGCCATTCGACCTCATCCTCGATGGCCTCATCGGCTACAGCCTAAAAGGGGCGCCTACAGGTTTAATCGGCGACTTGATACGGCTGGCAAATGGATGCGAAACGCCGGTCCTGGCACTCGACGCGCCTTCCGGTGTCGACGTAACAAGCGGCACAGTCTTCGATCCAGCAATTAAAGCTGTCGCAACCATGACCTTGGCCTTGCCAAAGCAAGGGCTTCGCAAAGGCGGAGCCTCAGGGCACGTTGGCGAACTCTACCTCGCCGATATCAGCGTCCCACCAGACCTTTACGGTAAGCCCCCGCTAAACAAGGACGTAGAGCCGCTGTTTGCCAGGGACGACATCGTTCGTATCACTTAGAGGGAATTTTACATGACAGGTGAAGAATACCTATCCCCTTTGTTGGGCACGGCCCCATCCGTAATCATTGAGTTCGCTTGGCCACATCGCCGACGCGGCGAGTGGCGCGAAATGACACCTCTGCAAGTCATCTTGGGTGCGCTATGAGAGCGCGCAATGAATGATCGTACGTCACAAAAAAATGCACCCAGCCCCAGTATTAGCGTCCAACAAGTTAGCCCCACGGCGTTCGAGGAAGCGGAACGGGACGCGCACGACCGGCTCAAAGCCATAGGTCTAATGGTTCTGGCGCTTGTTCTCTTCTCCGGTCTCGATACTTCGGCAAAGTATCTGGCCACGCGCTCGTCACTTCCGATTGTCCAAATCGCTTGGGTACGCTTTGCAGGACAGGGCCTGTTGATGCTGACCCTTTTGAGCGCGCTGCCGCTTTCCACGCTGTTTGCCACGCGCAAGCCCAAACTCGAGCTTTTGCGCTCAGTCCTGATGGCTCTGACGACCGTATGTAACTTCCTAGCCCTTGAGCATCTGCGTCTTGACCAGACGGTTACGGTCGTGTTTCTGGCGCCTTTGTTCGTTGCGCTTCTTGCCGGGCCATTTTTAGGAGAATGGGTCGGCTGGAGACGCCTCGTCGCCATCATTGTGGGATTTCTTGGAATCTTAATCGTGGTGCGCCCGGGCATTGCTACACTGCATCCAGCGTTTGTTTTTGCATTCGGCGCAATGTTCGCCTACGCGTTGTTCATGCTGATGACGCGCTACCTCGCAGCCTACGACGCGCCGCTGGCGATGCTGTTCTATTCCATCCTTATCGGCACCATTGTGCTTGCGCCCTTCGCAATATGGGAATGGGTGTGGCCGGCGTCAGCCTTCGAGTGGCTGCTGCTTCTCGTGCTTGGCGTGCTCGGCGGCATAGGACACTATCTCTTTATCCATGCCAATCGGCTGGCACCCGCTTCCATCGTCGCCCCATTCCTCTATCTACAGCTCATTTCCATGGTTGCATTTGGTTATCTTGTGTTTAACGAGCTGCCCGATGTCTGGACACTTGTGGGATCGGCCGTAATCATCGGCTCAGGTATCTACTTATTGCATCGCGAGCACGCGATCAGGGCCGCGGCGAGACGATCAGCTGCCAGCTAGATCTTGTTATCACGCGACAGTCGCGCCTTGGTTTCTTCCGCCCACGATGCGAACCGAGCCTCGGCAATGCTTGAGCGCATGGCGGTCATCAACTCCTGATAGAAAGCGGTATTTGCCCACGACAGCAACATCGAGCCCAGGTATTCCCCCGACTTGATGAGGTGATGCAGGTAAGCGCGCGAATAGTCACGAGCTGCAGGGCATTTGCTTTGCGGGTCGAG
Organism: Hyphomicrobium sp.; assembly: GCA_030598645.1. The sequence continues at coordinate 12,598 of JAUVPN010000022.1, forward strand.
CGGAGAGGCGTCGTCCGCGTGGCAAGAATTTTTCAGATTGAGGCGACCCTGCCATGTAAAGGCCAGACCGTGGCGCCCATTCCGCGTCGGCAACACGCAATCAAACATATCGATGCCGCGCGCCACTGAATCGATCAGATCCAATGGCGTGCCGACGCCCATCAGGTATCGCGGCTTCTCGTCGGGCAATAGCGTCGTGATGCCATCCAATGTCGCTAGCATAATGTCATGGCTTTCGCCCACGGCCAGGCCGCCAACGGCATAGCCCGGGAAATCCATGGCCACCAATGCCTCAACGGATCGCCGCCTCAGTTCCTTGTCCGTGCCCCCTTGCACGATCGAGAAAAGAACTTGGCCGGGCTTTGCCAGGCTCTCAAACGCCACGCGAGAGCGCTCTGCCCAACGTATGGAAAGATTCATCGCGCGCTCAACTTCATGCCGTTCCGCAGGCAGCTCAATGCACTCGTCAAGCTGCATTTGGATATCAGCACCGAGCAGACACTGAATCTCGATGGCGCGCTCTGGGGTGAGCATGTGTCGAGAGCCATCTACATGCGACCGAAATCGTACGCCCTCTTCGCTGATCTGCCGTAGCTTTCCCAGCGACATGACCTGGAAGCCACCCGAATCGGTGAGGATCGGCCCATCCCAACGCATAAAGGAATGCAAGCCACCCAGCCTGGCTATGCGCTCCGCGCCCGGCCGCAACATCAGGTGATAGGTGTTAGCAAGCAAAATGTCGGCGCCTGCCGCCTTGACCTGCTCTGGATAGAGCGCCTTGACGGTTGCACCTGTCCCAACTGGCATAAATGCCGGCGTACGAATGATGCCGCGAGGCGTTACAATCTCGC
>JAUVPN010000180.1 GCA_030598645.1 Hyphomicrobium sp.
GCGCCCTATGCACTCGTGGGGATTTTCATCTGGGTATGCGTCCTGAAGTCAGGTGTTCACGCGACGCTCGCCGGCGTCGTAACTGCACTGGCGATCCCGCTTATGCCAGCTCCAGGCGATCAGCGCAGCCTTGTTGTCAAGCTGGAGGAAAACCTGCACCCGTGGGTGAACTATGGCGTACTGCCCATTTTTGCATTTGCAAATGCGGGTGTGTCGCTCGCCGGCATGTCCCTCGACAAGCTGTTGGGTCCGATTCCCATGGGAATTGCGCTCGGGCTCTTCCTCGGTAAGCCAATTGGTATTGTCGGGTTCTCCTACGCTGCGATTCGCTCTGGACTCGCAGGAAAACCGGAAGGCTCGAACTGGATGCAAATGCTTGGGGTGGCTTGGCTCGGCGGTATCGGCTTCACGATGAGCCTGTTTATAGGGATGCTGGCCTTCGTGGACGCAGAGCGCGCCGCTGATATTAGAATAGGCGTGCTGCTCGGCTCGATCGCATCAGCGATCGTTGGTTATATGTTGCTGAAACGTGCCGCGACCCCTGTTGTCCAAGAACGGACCATAGCAACATGAGATGCGGCCAATCAGCTGACTAAGAGGCCGCTCCGCGAGCGGGCGCAGCCCCGCTTCCTGCCGCCTGGCGCTGGTGATACTTTTGCGACAGTCCTTCCCACTGAATCTCGAGTGAACCACCGGTTGCCTTATGCTGGGTATCCCAATTGGTCAGCAAATCGATACACGCATGATCGATGTAATCGAGCTCATCGATATGCACGTGCACGTTCGTGTTAGGCTTCAGCCGCTCCAGGGCACCCGCGAGTATGGGGAGACGTATCAAGGTCGCCGATCCTTTCAAATAGAGATCAACGCGGTTCTTCTCCAAATCTTCCTCCTCGCGCACTTCCAAATGCGAGAAGGCATAAAGCAATTTTATGATCGACAGACCCAGCCCGGTCAGCACACCAGCCAATAGGTTGGTGGCAACAATCATTACGATCGTGACCACGTAGATTAAGACTTCGCTCTTGCCGAACTTGAGCAAGCCCGGCACGGCCTTCGGATAAGCAAGCTTATAGCCAGTATAAACGAGGATCGCCGCAAGCGCGGAAACCGGGATGTAATTCAGTGTGAACGGGATCACGCTGACGAAGATAAGCAGCCATATGCCGTGTAGGATCGCCGACGTGCGTGTTACTGCACCTGCTTCAACGTTGGCACTTGAACGCACGATAACGCCTGTCATCGGCAACACGCCCAGCACGCCGCAGATCGTATTGCCCACGCCTTGAGCGCTCAGCTCGCGATCGTATTTGGTGCGCGGCCCCTTATGCATCTGATCCACGGCAGTGGCACAAAGAAGCGTTTCGGCACTGGCGATGAACGCGATTGATACGGCACCAATCAGAATCGGCAGCTCTATGATGCGCAGCAGCTTTTCCGTTGTCGGGAAGATCATCACCGAAAAGATATTGTCGGGCACTTCCACGTAATTGATGCTGTCAAGTTTGAAGACGGCCGCAGCAACGATCCCAATTGTGACGCCGACCAAAGGCGCCGGGACCATGCGCCAACTCTTCGGTGTCACCGAGCTCCATAACATCGTAACAACTATAGTGAGCAATCCAATTCCGCCGGCGGTGAGATGCGAGTCTCCTGCGCTCATTGCGGAAAAAATCGCGTTGGGAATGCCCAAGAGGTTTTGAATGCCGTTGCCGACCGGCGGGTAGTCCAGCATTACGTGGAACATCGAGGCAAAGATTAGCACTCCGATGCCGGCAAGCATGCCGTGAATGACTGCAGGTGAAACGGCGCGAAACCATTGTCCGAGCTTGAAGGTGCCAGCGGCAAACTGCAGAAGACCGGCAAAAAGCACAATGACACCGAGCATCTCTACACCTTGCTCCTGCACCAACTGCCAGACAAGGACGGTCAGTCCGGCCGCCGGGCCGCTCACCTGCAACGGCGAGCCGGCGAGGAATCCAACCACGATGCCGCCGACAATACCCGTAATGAGGCCTGCCATTGGCGACATACCCGACGCGATCGAAATGCCCATGCACAAAGGCAAGGCGACTAGGAAGACGACGACGGAAGCCAGGAAATCGCGGCCGAAATCGTCGGTCGAGTATGAAGATGTCATGCGGAAACTGGCCTAGATTAGAGTTTTCATTGTGCTGGCCGGCGCACGCCCCATGGAAGCGCTGTTCCAAATTTCTCGCCATTCCCCCAGCGGATCGGGACGATAGCGGCAAGCCTTGCGCACCGCAACCTACACCCCCATCCGGCGGAAGCATGGGGGAAATGGCGCCTTTCGGCCTCAATCCATAAAAGCTAATCTTAGCCTGCGGCAAGCACTATCCCTTCGGGTGGCTCTTACTTGCCAGATGGGCAGGTTCCAATTGCCCGATTGATGGGTTGGCATTGAAAACTGCGTGAGATTCTCGCGCACTATCTTTACGATTCGTCTCTAATTGGCTCTAAGGAAATATTGACCGGTGGCCAACCGCATCACATCGCTCAGACACAATCGAACCCGGGACGCGAAATCTCACCATGAGCAGCTTTCCTGAAGTCCTTACCGACCGCTTCCGCCGTTTCAAGTATCGGCATTTTTTCCCCAACGCCGAACAATATGAGGAACTCGCAACCTACGGGCAGAATCCCGAGGTGATGCTGATCTCATGTTGTGATAGCCGCGTTGACCCTGAGACAATTTTCAGCGCCACGCCCGGCGAGCTATTCGTTGTGCGCAATGTCGCAAATCTCGTTCCACCCTTTGAGACCGATGGAGTGTTTCATGGTATTCCAGCTGCCATCGAGTTCGCAGTGTTGAACTTGCGAGTCAAACACATCATCGTCATGGGTCACTCCGGATGCGGCGGCATAAAGGCCGCACTTGACCAAAGCGAAGCCATCCAAACGGAGGCGCGGTTCATCTCGCGTTGGATGTCGATGCTCGACGGTGCGCGCCTTAACGTTCTGGCTGCGCATCAAATGAGCCCGCAGGCCGAGAAGCTTGCTGCTCTGGAGCAGGAAGGCGTTAAGACGTCAATCGCGAACTTACGAACATTCCCATTCGTAAGCCAGACTGAGAATAAGGGGCGGCTATCATTGCACGGCGCGTATTTTGATATCGCAACCGGTACGCTCTCTGTATTGAATCACTCTCGCAACGAATTTTATTCGCTCTGAGCAGCGCGTGCCTTCTGGATCGCAGGGATGAGCTGGGTCGCCAAGCTCTTTGGCGAGATCGGACCCACGTGCTTGTATGTAATCTCCCCCTTTCCGTTAATAACAAACGTCTCGGGCATGCCGTAGACACCCCACTCGATCGCGCCGCGGCCCGTAGCGTCTGTACCGACGGCTTTGAAGGGGTTGCCATATCGGCCAAGAAAACGCCGGGCTGCCACGGGACTGTCCTTGTGGTTCACACCGTAGAGATCCACACCCGTCTGCGCCGTCAACTTGAGCAGTAAAGGATGCTCGGTGACACAGGGGATGCACCATGAGGCCCAAAAATTGACGACACTGACATGACCGTTTTCAAGATCAGAGCCTTTGAAACCTGGCACCGGCTGTCCAGCGTCGACAAGCTTCTCGAGCGGTGGAAACTCCTTGGCCGGCGCTAGCTTACCTATAAGCGCAGAGGGCAGTTTGGAGGGATCACCGGTTTGCAACGCGAATGCGAATACCGCCGCCAGTGCCGCGAAGACCAGCACCGGAACAACCACCCAACCGAGATTACGGCGCGGCTGCGGTGTGGCTTCCGGCGGACCTTCGGTCACATGGTCGTCGGACTGTTTCTGCATTGCCTCTCTCGCCTTTAGACCTCGGGTCTCGCAGCGCCTGCCTCGGGGCCAGACCGGCGCTTCACGCCCCGCGCCTCGAAGTCTGCCAGACGCCTCTGCTGCTCCCGGCCGTCGAGGACAAGCCACGCGATCAGGCCCACGATGACAAACGCGACCATGCCATAAGCTGCCCAAATGAATGGCGCGTTGGGTCCAAGGTCCATTTGCTTACCCTGCCGCTGCCGTTACTTGCGCAGCCTGGGCCCGCGCCACCTGCGCAAGCTGAAGTGCTTTGACCCGCCGGCGCAGGACTTCGTTGCGCATGGCTTTAAGGTGAAGAGCAACGAACAACACCAAGAAGCCGACTCCCATAACCAGAAGCGGTGTCAGGATCGAGGAGTGGATGGTTGAGCCGCCGAGCTTCAGGACGCTCGAGGGTTGATGCAGCGTGTTAGCCCAATCGACGGAGAACTTGATGATCGGCAGCATCACGATGCCCACAAGTGCTAAAATAGCCGTCAGCTTGCTCGCCAGCGTTTCGTCTTCGATCGAGGATCTCAGCGCGATAAGACCGAGGTAGAGGAAAAAGAGGATTAGCACCGATGTCAGCCGTGCGTCCCACACCCAGTAGGTCCCCCATGCCGGCTTGCCCCACAGCGAGCCAGTGAACAATGCCAAGAACGTGAAGGCCGCCCCAATGGGAGCTGCGGCTTTTGCCGAGACGTCCGCCAGCGGATGGCGAAAAACGAGAAGCCCAAAAGCCGAGACTGCGATCAACACGTAGCACGCCATCGCCATCCAGGCGGACGGCACGTGGACAAACATGATCCTGGCGATCTCGCCGTGCAGGTAGTCCGGCGGCGCAACGAAGAAGGCAAGGTAAAGTCCATAGGCGATTATCGCGGCGGCAAGTCCTGCCACCCACGGTAAGAGTCGCGCGGATAGCCTCATGAACTGGGTGGGATTGGCCAGGTGCTGCGTAAAGGTCTGCATTTGACTTGATCTAAGGTTTCCGCGCACAAAGCGCAATCGAGTCGAGTCCGAAGTGTTACTGCATCTGCGCACGCAGCGCCGCGGCTGCGGCCAACGGTCCTAGCACCATGGCAGCCAACGAGATGGCAGTAAGGATCAGGAAAGGGGCTGCCGCGTCGTCGGGCCCGAGCATCGCGCTGATCGTCGCAATGCCAAATACGAGCGTTGGCACGTAAAGCGGCAGAACCAAAAGCGCAATTAACAAACCGCCGCGGCGTGCTCTTAGCGTGAGGGCGGCGCCAATTGCGCCGATAAAGCTCACGGCCGGCGTGCCCATCAGCATGGTCGCCACGAGGGTGGGGTAGGCCAATAGTTCGAGATTGAGGAGAATGCCAAGGACGGGCGCAAGCAGCGCCAGCGGAACACTGGTCGAGATCCAATGGGCGAGCGCCTTGGCGGCTGCGACGAGCTCCAACGGCAATGGCCCCGTCGCCAGCACGTCGAGCGAACCATCCTCGTAGTCGCTTTCGAACACGCGGCCAAGTGAGAGAAGCGCGGACAAGAGAAGCGCGATCCACAGTACACCTGGTGCGATTCGCGACAACAGGTTGAGATCGGCTCCGAGCCCAAGCGGCAGCATCGCAACAACGATGAGATAAAAACCGAGCGCCGTACCCAGCGCGCCGCCTTGGCGCACGGCCAGCCGCAAATCGCGCGCAATGAGCGTAAGGAAAGCGCTCATGCCTCCTTCTCCTTCGGGCCGAGCCGGACCTCTTTCGTGTTCTCAAACGCGAGCGGCAGATGCGTTGTGGCAATTGCGATTCCGCCGTCCGCACAGTGCGCGTTGACGGCATCGATAAGCAGCGCGACGGAGGCGGCATCAAGCGACACCGTCGGCTCATCAAGCAGCCACAGCGGGCGGTACGCCGCGGCAAGACGCGAAAGCGCGAGCCGGCGCTTTTGGCCCGCCGAAAGATAGCCGGCGGGAATATCCGCCAATCCTGCGAGCGCAAATTTGTTCAGCGCACCTAAAAGTCGATCGCCACCATCCCGAGATGTATCGCCATCGAAATAGACGGCCCAGAAGGAGAGATTTTCCGCAACCGTTAGGTGCGGCTTGATGCCGTCGAGGTGCCCAACGTAATGACACAGCTCCCCAAGCTCGCGGTCGCCGCTTTCATTCTCGATACGGATTTCACCGGA
>JAUVPN010000166.1 GCA_030598645.1 Hyphomicrobium sp.
AAGTACGCATCTCACGTCAGCATAGAATCACACTAAAATCCCCAAAACGATTCGACGAGAAAGGTCAGCGCTTTACCTACTGGCCCAACAGTCACGGTGGCAATTCTGGGGGGGGTAAGTAGATGGAACGCTTGGCAAATATCATCAACGGCATCCATGACGCGATCTTGGTGTTTGGAGGCATCGCGTTCGTCGCGTTTGCATTATGGGTGCTCACGCAACTCCTGCGAATGGCGTGATCAAAAGAGGGGCACGGTGATGAGATACATCTTGATGATCTTCTTGGCCACATCGAACGGTCCGGTGATGAAGACGGAGTATTTCAACACTTTAGATGCTTGCAAGTATGCTAAGATGGTTTCCGAATACCTCTCTGAAAAGATCGACCAGAAAGGCAGGGTCCACGCCTGGTGCATCGATCGCAATCGTCAGATGGCTAGTGACGAGTTCGGAGCCAACGAACGCTCGGATAGTTCCAAGCCACGAGTGCGGCGATAGGAGAAACGGGTTTTTGAAAGTGAATGATTAGTGCAGTGAGAGACCCTGAGATTGGTGTGGCGTGCAAGGTAGACCCCGGCAAGCCAGGTTCACACGCACGCAGAAGCCCTGAATATCGCCTTTTGGCACTCAGCAGACACTCTTTATGTATACTCGCGCGTCTACTTGTGACCCCAAAAGTGGGCTCGCGATGTCTATAATTTAGGGCGTGCCCGGAACACATAGGCTCGCGATGGCGTTTAACCGCGCCCAGTCGCGCTGCTCAGCAGCCTCGTCACGATTTACGTTTCTCGCCTCGCGCCGCAAGTCGCTTTAATATGGCCACCTCTCGCGCCCATTCTTTGAAGGGTCGTGCCGGTGTGCCGCCCATGCGCGAGCCCGGTGGCACGTCTTCTTTCACATGCGCCATCCCAGCGATTTGAGCCCCCTTTCCAATCTTCACATGTCCCACCACGCCGGAGTGCCCCCCCATTACGACGAAATCACCGAGCTCCGCCGAACCAGAAATCCCCGTTTGAGCAACGATCACGCAATGCCGCCCGATGACGGCGTTGTGCCCGATTTGAACCTGATTATCAATTTTCGTTCCATCGCCAATGATCGTGTCGTTCAATGCGCCGCGATCGATTGTGGAATTTGCGCCTATCTCCACGTCGGTGCCGATTACAACGCGGCCCACTTGAGGTACCTTTAGGTGTCCCTCGGGCCCCATCGCAAATCCGAAACCATCCTGGCCAACCCGAACGCCCGCATGCAAAATAACGCGCGCGCCAACGATAGCGTGCGTGACGCTGGTCCCCGGACCAATGTAACAATTACTCCCAATCGATACTCGATAGCCTACTACTGCACCGGCAGCGATGGTCGTACCGCGACCAATATGCGCCTCCCGACCAATGATAGCGCCCGGCTCGATGATCACACCTTCATCGAGCCGAGCGGTGGCATGAACGAGGTGCCCCCCTCCGCTTTCAGTTCTGTCTTCATCGCTGGTACTGGCGGCGATTGGTCGGAGTGCATCAACGTAGAAGAGCCGTAGCGCATGGGCGAAAGCCGTGTAAGGCGTATTCGTCTGAAGCACTGCAGTGTTCTTGGGCACGCGGCTGGCAAAAGCCGGTGCAACGAGACAAGCACCCGCCCGCGTTTTCGCGAGCTGCTCGAGATATTTCCGATTGTCGAAGAACGCAAGATGTTGGGGTTCAGCATCGCCTAGTGGTCTGACGTCTGCGATATCAGGCAATGTGTCAGGAAAACTTCGAAGCTCTGCCCCAAGTTTGTCGGCGATAAACTGCACCGGAAAGGGGCCCGCCCTTTGGAAAAAATCAGGATGCTGCATCCTTCCTCCTGTTGGCAAGTCGCCAGAGCTTTGTCACAAGACGATTGTGCCGGATATGTGGTTGCCGCTTACGCCAAAATACGAACGTCGCTCGCCTCGATTGCGCGTGGATCGGCATTAATTCGCAATCTTGCGAAAACGATTAGCCGATCTGCTAAAGCTCAAACGAGAAATTCCAACTTATGAAGAAGTTCCAGCAATGGTGTCTAAAGTCCCTCCTAGTTGCAGGCGGGAGCACTCAGCGGTCTCTCAGCCGACGGCACCTGCAATCAACTCGCTGTTCACGACCTCACTCTGCACCGAATTTGATTTCTCGTCGAGCGGTTCGGGCGGGGGATGAAACAACTGAAAGATTGGTGGGTGTACAAGGACTCGAACCTTGGACCCGCTGATTAAGAGTCAGCTGCTCTACCAACTGAGCTATACACCCGTGCCACGTATTCCACGGCCACCCGGCGTGCTTGCGCCACGACGGCAAAGGGGCCCGCCGCGCGAGCCCCAATCATAACTTGCCTCTATCATTCCAGCCTGTGCCTGTCCAGCGCATCAGCCCACCGAGCCAATCCGTCACGTCACAACTTCTCAACAAAAATAGCGCCGCAGGCTGTGCTTAAGGCCGCATTAGTAGGTGCGCACGCTGGACCAACTCGGCGAGTACCATCGCAGAACCTTTGACTACGCAATGCATCGGGCTCTTCGTTGCGCGGACCCTGATCCCGACCTGGCGGGAGAGTGCCGCGTCGAGCTTGTTGAGCAGCGCACCACCGCCCGTTAGATGAATGCCACGCAAGCTAATCTCGCTCAAGACGTCGGGGGGAAGAGCCGCCAACGTACGCTCTATAAAGTCGGCAATAATGTCAACCGGCTCAGAAAGAGCCGCAGCAATATCCTTAGGTGTAAGCACCGCCATCTTGGCCAGGCCCGAACGCACGTCGCGTCCACGAATATGGACCTCGGCAGCACGGCCATTCAGCATTGCCACCGCCGTCCCCGCCTCAATCTTTATGCGCTCCGCATTCGCCTGTCCGATCAGAAGATTATGCTTGCGACGCACATAGCGAATGACCGCCTCGTCCATGGCGTTACCGGCACAGCGCAGCGTGCGCGCAGCAACAACAACACCGCGCGAGAGCACGGCAATGTCAGTCGTCCCGCCACCTACGTCGACGACCAACAGTGCCGTGCCGTCCTCAATTGAAAGACCCACCCCCAGTGACGCCGCCACCGGCTCAGCAACGAGGTAGACTTTGCGCGCACCCAGTGACTTTGCCGTATCAAAGACCGCGCGTCGCTCTACAGGCGTTGCCCCGGCTGGTACGCAGATCAGGATGCGCGGGCGACGAAACCCCAGCATTGTCTTTGTGCGCCTGATGAAGTGGCGCAGCATCTCCTCGGTCGCCACGAAATCGGCAATGAACCCGTCGCGCAGAGGGTGCACCTCTTCGATGCTCGCAGGCGCCCGGCTCACCAGAACCTTGGCTTTGCGCCCTACAGCCAGCAACTCGCGCACCCCTCGATACGACTGCACAGCAACAACGGACGGCTCATCAATAATGATCCCTCGCCCCGCCACGTGGACCAACGTGTTCGCCGTGCCCAGGTCAATGGAGATATCATCTGAAAAAGCGCTTTTTACACTCAAAGGCTTATTCCATTCGCACTTTCTGGCGGCGCAGCGAACACGTGCAACAACCTCAAGACGGTGCCTTGCATAGGCTCTTAACTGAGAGCAACTCTCATGCCGAACAACCCTTTAGCGGGCATAAACCGGTCACTAGGTGAATTTAACGCACAGCCAAATGCAACGGCCGCCCATCCCTTAAGCAAGCTTGGTCGGGGCATTTCGAACGAGAAAACTACCTATATTGCCTGTTGCACTTGCGCGGTTTTCTGACGCTTGACCATCAGTCGCGTAAGGGCCGAGACATAAGCACGCGCCGAGGCGACCATGGTGTCTGTGTCGGCACCGCGCCCGGTAACCATACGCCCGCCTTCCTCCAGTCGCACCGAAACCTCGGCCTGAGCATCAGTACCCTCCGTCACGGCGTGCACCTGGTAGAGGTCGAGTTTGGCCTCGTGCGGAACCAGCGTCTTAATGGCATTGAAAGTTGCATCTACCGGACCATTGCCGACCGCCTGCACGGTCCGCTGCGTCCCGTCGATGTTCAGCGTCAGAGTCGCCGTTTGCGGTCCCATCGTGCCAGCAATTACCGTCAACGATACCACCTTCATACGGTCGTGCATGTGAGCAATGCCCTCATCCACGATTGCTTCAATATCCTCATCGTAGACTTGCTTCTTACGATCCGCGAGCCCCTTGAAGCGTAAGAAGGCATCCTCGAACGCGTTCTCGCCAAGCTCATAACCAAGCTCCTTCAGCTTGGTGCGGAACGCGTTGCGCCCCGAATGCTTGCCCATAACAAGCGAGCTCTTGCCGACCCCGACAGACTCCGGTGTCATGATCTCATATGTCTGCTGATACTTTATGATCCCGTCTTGATGAATTCCGCTTTCGTGGGCGAATGCATTGCGACCCACGATGGCCTTGTTGTACTGGACCGGAAAATTGGTCACCGCAGACACAAGCTTTGAAGCCCGCGACAGCAACGTAGTATCGACCCCGTGGTCATAGGGCAGTACGTCGTGGCGCGTGCGCATCGCCATCACGACCTCTTCGAGTGCGGCATTACCGGCGCGTTCTCCGATGCCATTTATTGTGCATTCGATCTGTCGCGCGCCAGCCGCCACGGCCGCGATCGAATTTGCAACCGCAAGCCCCAAATCATTGTGGCAGTGAGTGGAGAAAATCACCTTGTCGGATTGAGACACGCGTTCGCGCACGGCTTGGAACATACCTGCGTACTCTTCCGGCGTGGCGTAGCCCACCGTGTCAGGCAAATTTATCGTCGTGGCGCCAGACTTAATTGCAGCTTCGACGCAGCGGCATAGATAATCGAGCGATGTTCGTGTTGCATCCATCGCCGACCACTCGACGTCCTCCACCAGATTGCGCGCCCGCGCGACCGTCGCCGTAATAATCTCCAGAACTTCAGCCTCGGACTTGCGCATTTGATGTGCTAGGTGGATGGGCGACGTCGACACGAACGTGTGAATGCGGCCGCGTTGCGCATGACTCACAGCCTCACCGGCCCGGTCGATATCCGCAAATATCGCGCGCGCGAGCCCTGCAACCGTCGATTTCTTTACGCGTTTGGCAATCGCGCATACCGCCTCGAAGTCGCCATCGGAGGCAATCGGAAAGCCCGCCTCAATAATATCGACGCCCAGCGCGTCGAGGCAGTCAGCGACCTCTAATTTCTCCTCAAAATTCATCGTAGCACCAGGGCACTGCTCGCCGTCGCGCAGAGTCGTGTCGAAGATCAATATCCGGTCGGCTTTTGCCGTACCGGCGACGGGCTTTTCAGAATCAGCATTCATCGGTCTTGTCTTTTCCTTGAGCCAACCTCCACTGGAGCTGGCATTCATCCATCAGCTCTCTCGACTTTTCATCCCCTGAGCGCCCATCCCGGTTATTGCCGAGATTTCCAAAGCTCAGGGGCAGATAAGGAGGAGGGTAAGAAGCCGATGGGCGCGCGCCGAATAAGCGCCGCGGAACTCATCCGCGCGGACCTTCATAAGACCAAAGCTGTAGATCGGCTGACGCATGGCGCTTTCTACTAATATATCAGGACCTGATCGGCTAGTACGATGGATTCTTCAGTAAGCCTAAACGCTTGACGAATTGCAAGCCATGACTGGACCCGAGCGCCTATCTACAGGCTTCAGAGCATTACACGCCATCCAGCGCAGCCTAGATGTGCAAAGTGCCTTCAGTCACACGCACCGCATTACCGCCAATGCGCACGGCCTCGAGCGCACCGCCCTCCATAATTAGCGTGAGCGTGAGATGGCTCGGACGGCCCATCTCGTAGCCCTGCTCAATAACGCGTCTGTGGGTCCCGTCCGGCAGCTCGTCGAATTCGCGGACAACGCCGGAAAAACAGACGGCAGCCGAACCCGTTGCAGCATCTTCGGGGACCCCAAGTTGCGGGGCAAACATGCGAGTGTGGAAGGCGGACCCCTTTCTGATGCACCGGCGCGTATAGAGGTAGGCGCCGTCCACTTTGTCGCTAGCGAAGGCTGCCTGCCAGTAGTCGCCGTTGATGTGCGCCTTGCCGATAGCCTCCAGACTGGTTACCGGGATGCAGGCAAACGTGTTACCCGCGGTAAACCTCATGGCAGAGTGGTTCTCAAACCCGATCTCACGGGGAATGAGCCCCAGCGCATCGGCAATTCGGTCGCGCGAAGGAAGCGTGCCGGCGATTTCGGGAAGCTTCGGTGCATCAAACTCGGCAAAAGGAATGTCACCCTCGCGCATGCGTACGCCGACCCGCACCGGCCCGATAGGTTGTTCCAGTACGATGATCGAATCCTGTTCCTCGTTCACCTGAGGCATGCGCTGCTCTGCTAGCAGGATTGCGGTGCCAATG
>JAUVPN010000075.1 GCA_030598645.1 Hyphomicrobium sp.
CACGGTGAAGTCGACGGCCTCTCCGTAGCCGATGCGGCCCAGCAAGAGTGAACCGCCAGAGATCCCAATACTGACTTCAAGTGGCCTCCCAAGTTCGGATTTCAGCTTTTCGTTGATGCTATCAAGCGCGTAATCGATGGCGCGTGCGGACCGCAAGGCCTTGCGGCAGCCCGTTTGAAATCCATCATGCTGCCCGAATACGGCAAGTAGGCCATCGCCCAAAAACTTGTCAATCCAGCCGCTATGAGTTGCGATGGTCGTGCCCACCACCCCGAAGAATTCATTCAGGATGTAGACGACGTCGAACGGCAGGCGATTCTCTGACAGACGTGTAAATGCGCGCAAATCGACGAACATGACGACGAGACGCTTCTCAACGCCAGCGGAATCGGCTTCGTCAAGCTCGAGGGCGTCGGGACCAGTGGCGGCTGCATTCAATAAACGTGTAACGAAGAGGCGGCCCTCTGGGCGAATCTGACAGGCAAGCCTTACGCTAGGCGGTGCACCGATGCTGCTTAACGTTATTGCCTCTGGGAATTCTGGAGGTGGAAGTTCGCTGGAGCCTCGTTCGATCCGCACCCGGCATGTCGAGCAGCGGGCACGCCCACCGCATATGGAAGCGTGAGGAACGCGAAACATACGACTTATTTCGAGCAGAGTCGGCCCTTGCGGGACTTTGATCGCTGGACCGCCCGTGTAGGTGATTGACGTCTTGGGTCCGGTAAGCCGAGCAAAATACGCCCATGCGATGCAGGCAGCGACGACGGCTAAGAGCGCTGCAAACTCAATGCGCACCAGTATGCGAAGCCATCCCAGCACCTCACCGTCTTCCTTGTTGGGCCAGTTTGTTTGTTCCTTTAGGTTGCTGAGCATGGTGGGGACTTCGATCACCGAGGCAATGCTACTTCCAGCGACTGCAAAACCGCCAAGAGCGGCCACTGGAATTACGATGGCCGTTGCCAAGAGCACCGGGGCAGCTCTTCGGTAAGGTCGATGAAGGCGAAGCCAAAAATGAATTCCTAGGCAGCCGTGGACCCAAACAATGAGCAACAAGAGGCTCTGTGTAATCGCGTTTGCCGGCCAAAGCCGCGCTAGTTCGTAGACGTAGATGTCATTGACGCCGAAATATACGTGGGCAATGCGGGTATTGATGATGTGGGGGAACAGTAAGAACGGGATCGTCAGTCCGAGCGCTATCTGAAGAAACTCCCAAGGGGGCAGACGCAGGTTTTTGCGGCTAGCAAGCTTGTAAAGCGCAAGGGCGACGTGAGTAATGAGTGCGCCGAGGAGGATGACCGTTCCGGGCCATGATCGCGTGACCGCCCAGCGCCATTGTTGAACGCTTTGCATTAACTCGACGCTGGCAAGGCCCAGCGCGTGGTTTAGGAAATGTGTTGTGGCGAACGCGAATAGAACGAGCCCCGAGACAAGCCGAAATTTTTGCAGGATATCGCCGCGCCAGAGGACGTTCATCGCAGCCCCCGCCCACTTAGTATCATTACATGGTGCAGGTTACACCTTCGCCGTCTGAAGCGAAAAAAATAGGCTTTGTGGCGGCGAAGGGGCTGACCTGTTGGACCCAAGCCGCCGTTGGCCAGTTCTTTAACCGTGGGCGCGGTGGCGGTGCACAAGTGAGTTCAATGTCGCTCTGTCGATCCTACCGCCAATAAAGAAGAGGGCCACGGCGAGCGTACACAGGGCAAGCGCAGCGTCGACTAGAAACGCGACCCCAATTCCACTGGGCAGGTCGGTCGCCGAAACAACGATTGCCGTATTAAAGCCCAAGCCGATGGATCCTCCGGCGATCTGGGCCATGTAGATGATGGCACCACCGAGGCTGGAGCGCGCCTTGTCGAGACAAGTGATCGCCGCGGTCGTAATCGATGAGTAGAACATGCCGATGCCCGCGCCGAGCACCACCATACCCGGAATTAGCTCGGTGATGGTGGTCGTTGGTTCGATGAATGAAAGCAGGAACATTCCCAAGGACAGGAACGCAGCCCCGGTTGAGACGATCGCCTTGGCACCAAATTTCTCGTAAAGCGGCCCGGCGACAAACGATGTCAACGCAAACACTCCCATGACCGGCAGTAATCCTGCGCCAGACTCGATTGCCGTGAAGCCCAAAACCTTCGACATAAACTGAGGCAGATAAATCAGGGCGGCAAAAAAGATGGCGGAACTCATCAGCGTGGCCAAGAACGCAGCGAAGAATTCGCGATTGGCAAGGACGTCATCGGGGATCAGCGCTTTGGTACCTGCGTGACGCTCCACGAATGCAAAGAAGATGAGGCCCAAGGCGGCCGCAGTGAATAGCGTGATGATCAACGGATCGGTCCATCCCATATGCGTCCCCAAATCAAGGGCGAGGAGGAGGGAAAAGAGTGCCACCGAGATCGTAATAATGCCGCCGTAGTCAATGCGCCGGTCTGAGTCATCCGTCTTCTCTGCCGGAACGACCCACCACGTGACCAGAACGGCGAACGCCGCCACGGGAAGGTTGAGATAAAAAATCCACCGCCAGCTCATGAGGTCAGTCAACGCGCCACCGATCAAGGGGCCGATCGCATTTCCGAACCCTGCCGCACCTAAGACGAGAGCACCGGCGATCGCGGCTCGGTTCTGGGGTAGGAGACCATAGGTCATCCCAAGTATGGCGGGCCACATCATCGCGCCGCCAATTCCCATAATGCCGCGGGCGGCCAAGAGGAGCCAAATATCTTGCGCGATGCCGCCCAACAGCGAAAACACCGCGAAGATTGCCGCCCCCAGAAAAAAGATGAGCCGACGGCCGAACATGTCAGCCAAGCGCCCACCAGTCACGATGAGGACACCGAACACCAGCGCATAGCCATTGATGATCCACTGCACAGTGGTTACATCGGACTTGAAGGCCCGCTCTATGTGCGGCAGTGCTACCGAGAGGGCGGTAAAATCATTGGCAATGACAAGCACTCCCAGGGCCATGGCGACCAGCCCAAGAAGTTGCGATCTTGTGAGCGGGGTCCTCACGGGGGCCATAGATAGGCTCCATTTTTAGTATTATGAGCCGAAGTATCGCACTATGCGGTATTCAAGACGACGAGTCTGTCTCAAGTGAGGGTTTGGGTGATTGGGAAATGCCGCGCCAGTTGACCAGACAACGCGGTTCTCTTAGGTTCCCGCGCGCATTCCGCCATGAGTCCCACGTACCGATGTGACGTTCGACCGGTGAGCGCTGAGCTAGCTTGCGCGGTTGTTTGGAGCGCCATTGCAATGAGCACAACACCGCGGCCAATTAATTCACCCCCACCGTGGGTTGATGCCCCCATGACGGGGCGTCTCGTATTGGCAAATGGAACGGTGATCGCGGGGATCGGATTGGGGGCTACGGGTTCGGCGGCGGGCGAGGTGTGTTTCAACACAGCGATGACTGGCTACCAAGAGATCCTGACCGATCCGTCGTATGCGGGACAGATCATCACTTTCACGTTCCCGCACATTGGCAACGTCGGGGTTAACCAGGAAGATACCGAAACGTCGAACCTGGCAGCGCGTTCCGGTGTGCGCGGGTGCGTATTGCGTGCCGCGATCACTGATCCCTCCAACTACCGTTCGGTTGAGCCCCTCGACCAATGGCTAAAGGCACGCGGCATCATCGGAATTTCAGGGGTGGACACGCGTGCGCTCACCGCCGGCATTCGCGAGAACGGCATGCCGAATGGTGTTATAGCTCACGATCCTAGGGGCAAATTCGACATTGAAAAGCTGAAAGCTGAAGCGGCAGCTTGGCCCGGTCTTAACGGCATGGACCTTGTGCCGGATGTAACGAGCGGGCAGAGTTACACTTGGGACGAAATGCGCTGGGTTTGGAACAACGGCTATCCTCGGCAGGAGAACCCTGAGTTTCATGTGGTCGCAATCGACTTTGGACTGAAGCGCAATATTTTGCGCTGCCTTTCCGATGCCGGCTGCAAGGTGACGGTGATGCCGGCGACGACGGCGGCTGAGGATATCTTAGAGCGCAAACCCGACGGTGTATTTCTCTCCAACGGTCCAGGCGATCCGGCGGCAACCGGAAAGTATGCTGTGCCGGAAATCAAGAAGATCGTCGCCTCGGGTCTTCCCGTTTTTGGCATTTGTCTTGGCCATCAGATGCTGGGTTTGGCACTCGGCGCCAAGACGAAAAAGATGCACCAGGGCCACCACGGTGCGAACCATCCCGTTAAAGATTTCACGACAGAAAAAGTCGAAATTACGTCGATGAACCACGGCTTTACTGTCGATCGCGATACACTGCCCGACGGGGTGGTGGAGACCCACGTGTCGCTATTCGATGGGTCCAATTGCGGCATCGAGGTCAAGGGAAAATCGATATTCTCGGTTCAGTACCATCCAGAAGCATCACCTGGTCCGCAAGACAGCCATTACCTTTTCGCGCGCTTCGTCGACTTAATGCGACGCGGGAAAAACCCTTGATCGCTGCGGCGGATGGCGCCTTTTTCCTACCAAACGTTAATCCTTACGGGGCTGAAGGTGCCGCCATGACCGTTTATATTGTAAGCAGGCATCGCGGGCGGACCCGCTGACCAGAAATGACCAGAGCAACCGCCGCTGCGGCGGGCCAAGCCGGAGGACTAAATGCATCGCTGTGTTGCGGCCTGTATAGCGATTTCTACGCTGACGGCGACGCCAAGTGCTTCTGCCGACGAAACGTGCAAAGCTCAGGTGAAAGAGGCTTTCTCCAAGCAACGCGCCGCAAAATCGTTTCGCATGGTTGCCAAGTTGCGTGGGGAGTCCGGCCCGGTGGAGATCACCGCAGAATATGTTCCTCCTGACCGGATGCGCCAAATTATAGTTGCACCAGGACAACCGGCGCCGCTGGAAACCGTGCTTGTAGGCACGCGCGCGTGGAGTAATCAAGGCGGCAAATGGAACGAACTGATGCCGGCATTGGTTCACTCCATTATTGCGCAGGTGCGGGCGGCGGTGATCGATCCACCAAAAGTGGTTGGCGATTTTGAATGTCTGGACAAGGCTGCCGTCGACGGCAAGGAGTACTTTGCATACCGTAGCATCGAAAAACCGGGTGAGCCGGCCACGGCTTCACTTATCGAAGAGCCCGTGCACCGCACTGTCTATGTTGACCCTGATACAGGCCTGCCTGCCATTAATATCGTGAAAGAAGAGAATCCAACCGCCACTCCAATTTTTGAAGGCGTCTACACCTATCCAACCAATATCGTTATTGAGGGGAAGTTGGATGCACCCCTTGCGAGGGCACGATAGAGAATGAGCGACTCACCGGATCCGAACCCGACGATAAACTGATCCAGAAATGCGCCTTCGAGATGCGCAATAAACTTAAACATGAGGAGTGACGAATTGATGCGCCGAATTTTTACGGCCGTGGCCGTTTGCATCGCGATGACTGGAACGGCCTTTGGGGACTGCAAGGAAGACATAACCGCCGCCTTGGCAAAGCAGCGTAATCTGAGCATGTTCCGTATGGATTCGGTCATGCTCACCTCCGAGGGTCGCATTCGCATGGTCGTAGACTATTTGCTGCCTGACCGGATGCGTCAGGTCATCGGTCCGGTCGACGACCCCAAGCCCGTAGAAACTATTCTCATCGGTAAAAAGGCATGGAGCCGCCAAGATGGGGACTGGACGCCTTTGCATCCAAAAACTGCCGGTCAGCTGGTCGATCAGATGCAGCAAACCGTTGGTGTTGATGAAGAAAGCAGGCAGCCCGATTTTGAATGCCTTGGGAAAGTGCAGCTTGAAGGTCGAGAGTTGCTAGGTTATCAGGGCGAGAACGAGGATCCCGCGGCTAAGAACGTTCGGGCTAAGGACAAGCCCAAGCTACCGGACCGCCCGGTTCGGGTCATTTATGTCGATCCCGTTACAGGTCTTCCGGCACGTAGTGTGTTTGGGCGGGCCAACAGGCTTGATACGCCAATCTTTGAGGCAAATTACACCTACCCAGTGGACATCGAGATCAAGATGCCTAAGACGTCGACTGAATAATCGTCGATACAATTAATGAGGGCTTAGGCAGTCGAGCGCTTGCTGGGCAGGTTGTGCACGGGTGGGTGCAATGATGAGGATGCCTATAGCCAAAACCGTCGATCGGCAATAAAAGGCCGCTTCATGCCCAAGCGAACGGATATTGAAACCATCCTCATCATCGGAGCCGGACCTATCATTATCGGTCAGGCCTGCGAGTTCGACTATTCAGGAACACAAGCGTGTAAGGCCCTCAAAGATGAAGGTTATAGAATTGTCCTGATCAATTCGAACCCGGCGACGATCATGACTGACCCTGACCTCGCTGATGCGACCTACGTCGAGCCGATTACCCCCGAAATTGTCGCGAAGATATTAGAGGCGGAACGCCCTGATGCGTTGTTGCCTACCATGGGGGGGCAGACTGCGCTCAATACCGCGTTGGCGCTGGAGAAGCAGGGCACCCTGTCGGCGTTAGGCGTTGAGTTGATTGGTGCGAGGGCGCCAGCGATCGATAAGGCAGAAGACCGGCTGCTCTTTCGCGAGGCGATGACTAAGATTGGTTTAGAGACACCTCGCTCCATGTTGGTGAACGATCGCACGGAAGCTGGCGCCGCGCTGGAACATGCTGGGCTTCCGGCTATCATGCGTCCATCATTTACTTTGGGTGGAACCGGTGGGGGCATTGCCTACAACCGCGAAGAGTTCTTTGAGCTAATCGAGCGCGGTCTCGACGCGTCTCCAACAAACCAGGTGTTGGTCGAAGAAAGTGTTCTCGGATGGAAGGAATTCGAGATGGAGGTGGTCCGCGACCATGCGGACAACTGCATCATTGTGTGCGCTATCGAGAACGTTGATCCTATGGGCGTGCACACTGGTGATAGCATTACCGTGGCGCCGGCGCTGACGCTCACTGACAAGGAATACCAGGTCATGCGCAACGCCTCGATCGCGGTTTTGCGCGAGATTGGCGTTGAGACCGGCGGCTCCAATGTTCAGTTTGCTGTCAACCCGGAAGACGGGCGACTGGTCGTCATCGAAATGAACCCCCGTGTTTCGCGCTCGTCCGCGCTAGCCTCTAAGGCGACGGGTTTCCCAATTGCTAAGGTCGCCGCAAAGCTTGCTGTTGGCTACACGCTAGATGAGTTGGCCAACGATATCACAGGAGGTGCGACGCCGGCTTCATTTGAGCCGACGATTGATTACGTCGTCACGAAGATCCCAAGGTTTACCTTTGAGAAATTCCCTGGCGCCGATTCCACACTCACGACGTCGATGAAGTCGGTCGGCGAAGTTATGGCGATTGGTAGGACGTTCGCTGAAAGTGTGCAGAAGGCTCTGCGGTCAATGGAGACGGGCCTTTCCGGCTTTGACGACGTCGCGCTGGAAGGACTTGGCCTGGGTGATGACAAGAATGTCATTCGAGCCGCACTATCCAAGCCCACGCCAGACCGCTTGTTGAAAGTAGTACAAGCGCTGCGACTCGGCTTTGATCACGAACAGGTCTATGCGTCGTGCAAGATCGATCCTTGGTTCCTGGCACGGCTACAGGAAATCGTGGACCAGGAAGCGCGCGTCAAGGCGCATGGTCTCCCAAACAGTGAGTCACAGTTCCGAGGCCTAAAGGCCATGGGCTTTTCGGATTCGCGTTTGGCGAAACTTGCAGGTGTAGCGGAAGCCGAAGTGCGTCAGCAGCGGCGGGCCCTGGGAGTGGAGCCGGTGTACAAGCGCATCGACACGTGCGCAGCAGAGTTCGCCGCTCCGACGGCTTATATGTACTCGACTTATGAAAGTGGTCTGGTGGGTAAGCCTGGATGTGAGGCCCGACCCAGTGCTGCGGAAAAAATCATCATTCTAGGCGGCGGTCCTAACCGCATCGGCCAAGGCATCGAGTTTGACTATTGCTGCTGCCATGCCTGCTTTGCACTGACAAAGGCGGGCTACGAGACCATCATGATCAACTGCAATCCCGAGACGGTCTCGACCGACTACGATACCTCCGATCGGTTATATTTCGAGCCTCTCACCGCAGAGGATGTGCTTGAAATCATCGCTAAGGAGCAGACCCGCGGCACGGTCAAGGGCGTTATTGTTCAGTTTGGTGGGCAGACCCCGCTGAAACTTGCTGCCGCACTTGCCGCCGCTGGAGTGCCAATCCTGGGAACCTCGCCAGATGCGATTGATTTGGCGGAAGACCGCGATCGTTTCAATGCGCTCATCGATAAGCTAGGGCTTCAGCAGCCGCAAAGCGGTATCGCCCGAACTCCCGAAGAAGCGCGCGCGGTGGCGGACCGCATTGGCTATCCAGTGGTCATCCGCCCCTCCTATGTGCTTGGTGGTCGCGCCATGGAGATTGTGCACGACGGCACTGAGGTCGATCGCTACATAACACGCCTGTCAGCGACGCTAGATAGGCCATCTGAGCTTGTTGTGTCGGACCAACGACCGTTGCTCATCGATCGCTATCTCTCGGACGCCGTCGAGGTCGACGTGGACTGCTTAGCCGATGGCACTGATACATATATCGCCGGGATCATGGAGCACATAGAAGAAGCGGGGATCCATTCGGGTGATAGCGCTTGCTCGCTGCCGCCCTATTCGCTCACCGAGGACTTCATTGACGAGCTCGGCCGCCAGGCACGCGAACTTGCGCATGCTCTTGGTGTTGTCGGTCTCATGAACGTGCAATTCGCGATAAAAGACGAGCAGGTCTACGTGCTTGAAGTTAATCCTCGAGCCAGCCGCACGGTGCCCTTTGTCGCCAAGGTGATAGGCAAACCCATCGCTGCGATAGCTGCGGAGGTCATGGCCGGCAAGCCATTGCGAGGCTTCAATCTTACGCCTGCCAAGGTAAACCACGTAGCCGTCAAGGAGGCGGTATTCCCATTTGCGCGCTTTCCGGGAGTGGATCCGATCCTAGGCCCAGAAATGCGCTCCACCGGCGAGGTCATGGGTATCGATCGCGAATTCGCGATGGCATTTGGCAAAGGCCAGCTCGGCGCTGGCCAAGTGCTGCCGACAAGCGGGACCGTATTCGTTTCTGTAAAAGAGAAGGATAAGGATCGGATAGTGACACCCGTAAAAGAATTAGTGGATATGGGCTTCAAGATTATTGCGACGCGGGGCACCATGCGGCACCTCCACCAAAACGGCATTGAATGTCAGGGGATTAACAAGGTGTTGGAAGGTCGTCCCCACATCGTCGACGCAATGAAGAACGCGGACGTAGATCTCGTATTCAACACCACGGAGGGTGCAAAAGCGTTGGCGGACAGCAAGGACATCAGGCGTACTGCCTTGCTTCATCATATCCCATATTATACAACGCTGGCCGGCGCGGTCGCGGTTACGCAGGCCATTAGAGCCCTTCAAAAGGGCACCTTGAGAGTTACCCCCCTGCAAAGTTTTGTAGCGCGGGCACTCTGATATATTGGACCACTAGACCGAACGAGCGGGGGTGGTCTGTTCCACACGAGTTGAGAGACAGTGTGCGTAGCTGGCCCTGGCAGCCCTGCCAGGCCTATGGGAGATGTTAGGAAATGACGATGGAGCGGGTGCCGATGACCACTGAGGGGTTCGAGAAGCTCGAGACCGAGCTTTACCGCCTCAAGTCGGTGGAACGTCCCCGTATAATTCAACTGATCGCCGAAGCGCGTGAACACGGAGATCTTTCGGAGAATGCGGAATATCATGCCGCGAAGGAAGCGCAAGGCCTCAATGAGGCAAAAGTCGCTGACCTCGAGGATCGTTTAAGGCGGGCCGACGTGATCGATACCTCAAAGTTGTCCGGAGCGACGGTGAAGTTTGGCGC
>JAUVPN010000083.1 GCA_030598645.1 Hyphomicrobium sp.
AAGATGGAGGCCGGGACGCTGCGCCTGGGAGCGTGGCAGTTACCCAAGCGACATCGCCGACCGGCCTCAACTAAATTTCGTATATCGCGTTCCCAGAAGCGCATCAAGCGATCAGAGCCAACAGTTTCGACCCCACCTACCGGCGACTCAATTTTCTAAAGAGCGCTGGTGCTGCCCGGGCTGGCCTAGCCGCAATGACTTTGACAAAAAATTGAGACGAACTCGGCATTGTCGATCACGATTAACCATGCGCGTTCTGCGGTCTAAAGCTGTGTGACTGGAGGATGAATACCAGTGTCCCCGAATAGCGAGCGCTGACGCAATGCTCTTTTCGGGCTAGAGGGACTCAGCGCCGAACCCTCCGGCGCGCAGGCGCGAAGGGGTCGCCGATGGCAGCAGGAGGGGAGCCATCGGTGCCGGGGATCTCCTGCCGTGCAATGGAACCTTTGGGCTTCTGACAATCAGTGAGCCACACGTCGAATACGGGATGCTCTACTGCGTTAAGGCCCGGACTTTCAGCAAACATCCAACCGGTGAAAATCCGCTTCTGAGCTCCATCGAGTTGGATTTCGTCGACTTCAACGAACGAGGTAGTTTTTGGCGGCTCGGTGGGCGGACGCGAATAGCAAACGCGCGGCGTCACCTTCAGTGCGCCGAATTCTACCGTCTCATTGAGTGGCACCTCGAACCGAGAGATCCGCGCCGTTACTTTGTCGAGGGCAGCGAAGATGGCGACGCCATTCTCCATACGCTCTGCGTGCACATCTGAAACGGCAAGGACACTTACAGTGCTGCTCACTAAACCCAGCAGCATACGTCGCGGGGTCGAAATCCTCGAATGGCGATTCATGGAGCTCCCACCGCGATCCATACCATGCATGCCGGTCCGAAGGTTCCTCTGGGCGCAGAGTTAGGCCGAAGTTGGACCCTGTATTGTGACAAATCTCAGGATTCTGGCCGCCACGGCTTATAGTCACCGGTCGCCTTGGGACGCGCGCTATGCGTCAGGATCGAACCTGGAGGACGGTAAGCCTCGGGCGTGCCCGTCATGTTCATAAGATGCGGCTTTTGCCACGGTCGCTCACGGTAGTTCTCCGCTGTAGGCGGCTCGTCGACCGTGTAGTGCAACCAACCATGCCAACCGGGCGGAACTTTCGAGGCTTCTGCAAGATCGGCGTAGGTCACCCAGCGCCGCGGCCTACCGGCGGGACCAACGCCCTTCTTTTGTTCGTAGTAACGGTTGCCGAAGCCATCCTCACCGACAAAGCGGCCCTGGTTCCAGATGGTCAGGCGGGTGCCCCAGGTGTTGCCATGCCACCAAGCGAACATCTCCTTAAAAAAGCTCATCGTGCCGGCCTCGAGCTACCACTCATCCAAGGTCCCGCTTAACCTCGCGGGGCCAGGTCTGTCTAGTACGCAGCAACCGAGGCAGAAATGCAACAGACCTGATGCATGGAATCGAAATAATCTATTCACTAGCGGCGGAAGACGCATTTTCATGCACATCCTCCGCAATCCTGAAAACACGGCCGAATTCGTATTTTCAGTCAACAGAATATCCCCAATCTTACAGAGCAATATCCGATGCCTATCTACATCTAGTATGGGTGTCATCGGCAACATACAAATCCTTTGGCGGATAGCCACGAATCGGCCAGTTTGAACAAGCGCGTCTTTAACTGCAGCGGTTGCCTCGTGTGGGCGGTGCGCGAACGGTTTGATACGCCTCCGAGTTTATGTGCTTGTATGGGTCCAGTTGACCCATTCCATACAACGCATTTGCCACAGGTGGGACCATTCGGTTCTCGCCGCTGTGAAGTCGTGCCGGTTGCCTGGAGTCAGTTGTTTTCCGCATTGAGGGGTGTGTCCCTAAGAGAAAAAAATTGAGCGCGCTAACTCCTAGTCCGACGTCGAGGCGCACCAACCACATACGATGAGACAGGGGTTTTCGATGAAGATCACGCGGCGCTTCACTACAGCAGGGCAGTCGCCCTATGAGACGATCAAGTTCCGCCGCGCAACGAGTGAGATAAAGAATCCCGACGGCTCCATTGTATTTTGCCTCGATGGTTTCTTCGTCCCTGAGCACTGGAGCCAGGTTGCGGCCGATATTCTCGCGCAGAAATACTTCCGCAAGGCGGGCGTGGCGCGCTGCCTCAAAAAGATCGAGGAAACACAGATCCCTTCTTGGGCATGGCGCTCCGTGGCTGACGAGCAGGCGCTAGCCAAGCTGCCAGAGCCTGAGCGCTTTGGTGGCGAAACGGATGCTCGCCAAGTGTTCGACCGCCTCGCTGGAACATGGACGTACTGGGGCCTCAAGGGCGGCTATTTCACCACCGAAGAAGATGCCCACGCCTTCTATGACGAAAACCGCTACATGCTAGCGATGCAGATGTGCGCCCCCAACAGCCCACAATGGTTCAACACGGGTCTTCATTGGGCGTACGGCATCGACGGTCCCGGCCAAGGCCATACTTATGTCGATTACAAGACTGGTGAACTTACAGTCTCGGATTCCGCCTACGAGCACCCACAGCCGCACGCATGCTTCATTCAGTCGATCGAGGACGATCTCGTCAATGAGAACGGCATCATGGACCTGTGGGTTCGCGAGGCTCGGCTCTTTAAGTATGGCTCGGGAACAGGCTCTAACTTTTCCAAGTTGCGCGGCGCCAATGAGAAGCTATCAGGGGGCGGACACTCCTCCGGTCTGATGAGCTTTCTGAAGATTGGAGATCGCGCAGCCGGCGCCATCAAGTCGGGAGGCACAACGCGTCGCGCCGCCAAAATGGTGGTCGTAGACGTCGATCATCCCGACATCGAAGAGTACATAAATTGGAAGGTGAAGGAGGAGCAAAAAGTTGCCGCACTCGTCACCGGGTCCAAGATCTGCCAGAAACGCTTAAAGGCTATAATGAAGGCCTGCGTCAATTGCGAGGCTGACGCCAGCGATTGTTTCGAGCCCGCCAAGAACCCAGCATTGAAACGCGCCATAAAGGAAGCGCGCCGCGACCTGGTGCCGAACAATTATATCCTGCGTGTCATTCAATTCGCCAGGCAGGGTTACAAAAACATCGACTTCACTACTTATGACACAGACTGGGACTCGGAGGCCTACCTGACGGTCTCAGGCCAAAACTCCAACAACTCGGTGCGAGTTACGGACGCGTTCCTCAACGCTGTTGAAGAAGATAAGGACTGGGATCTGATCTCGCGCCTTACCAACGAACCAACTCAGAAATTGAAAGCTCGCGAACTGTGGGATAAAATTGGTTATGCTGCCTGGGCATCTGCGGATCCTGGCATCCAATTCCACACCACCATAAACGACTGGCACACTTGCCCCCAGAGCGGGCCTATCCGGGCGTCCAACCCTTGCTCAGAGTACATGTTTCTCGACGATACGGCTTGCAATCTTGCGTCGTTGAACCTTATGGCCTTCCGCAAGCCGGATAACTCGTTCGATACTGACGCCTTCGAACATGCCTGCCGGCTGTGGACAATCGTGCTCGAGATTGCGGTTCTGATGGCGCAGTTTCCGTCCCGGCGCATCGCAGAGCTCTCCTATCGCTACCGGACGCTCGGCCTAGGCTTTGCCAACATTGGTGGCCTATTGATGGACTCGGGCATTCCATATGACTCCAGCGCTGGCCGCGCCATCTGTGGCGCCATCTCAGCAATAATGACTGGTGTCTCGTACGCAACGTCTGCGGAAATGGCAGGTGAGCTCGGACCTTTCCCCGGCTACCAGCCCAACGCAAATGATATGCTGCGCGTCATCCGCAACCACCGTCGAGCGGCTTACGGGAAGGTGGACGGCTACGAGAAACTCGCCACAGATCCTGTTCCGCTTGACCACGCATCCTGCCCGGACAACGGCCTCCTAGACGCTGCAACGCGTGCGTGGGATCACGCGATAGAGCTCGGCCAACGCCACGGTTTCCGCAACGCCCAGGCGACCGTGGTCGCGCCTACCGGAACGATTGGCCTGGTCATGGATTGCGACACGACCGGCATCGAGCCAGACTTCGCGCTGGTAAAGTTCAAGAAGCTGGCAGGTGGCGGTTACTTCAAAATAATCAATCAGGCCGTCCCTGGGGCATTGCGCACACTCGGCTACCGCGAAAGCGAGATCGCTGAGATCGAGGCCTATGCGGTCGGGCATGGCTCACTGCGGCAAGCACCAGCGATCAATTCTTCAACGCTTGAGGCAAAAGGCTTTGACGATGACACTCTCGCCAAAGTTGAAGGCGGACTTGAGAGCGCATTCGACATTAAGTTTGTTTTCAACAAGTGGGTGCTCGGCGAAGCGTTCCTAACGGAAAAACTAGGAGTCCCGACCGACAGACTCGACGATCCCACATTCGATCTTTTGATCCACCTCGGCTTTTCACAAAAGGATATCGAGGCAGCAAATGAGCATGTGTGTGGAGCAATGACGCTCGAAGGAGCTCCGCACCTAAAACCGGAGCACCTGCCCATCTTTGATTGTGCCAACCCGTGCGGACGCAAGGGTAAGCGCTATCTCTCGGTGGAGAGCCACATTCGCATGATGGCAGCAGCGCAGCCCTTCATATCAGGCGCCATCTCCAAAACCATCAACATGCCGAACGAAGCCAGCGTGGAGGACTGCAAGGCCAGCTACATGCTCTCTTGGCGCCTCGCGCTGAAGGCCAACGCCCTTTACCGCGACGGCTCCAAACTCTCTCAGCCGCTCAATGCGCAAGTTCTCGGCGAGGATGTCGAAGAACAAGAGGAAGCTGCCGAGCAGATGCTCGCCGACAAGCCGATGGCGGTTCGCAGCGAGGCCACAGCGGAACGCATTGTCGAAAGAATCGTTGAGCGCGTGCGCGCTCAGGAGCGCGATAAACTACCCAATCGCCGCAAGAGCTACACTCAAAAGGCGACCGTCGGTGGACACAAGGTCTATCTGCATACCGGCGAATACGAGGATGGGCGGCTCGGAGAGATTTTTATCGACATGCACAAGGAAGGTGCCGCCTTCCGTTCGCTGATGAACAATTTTGCCATCGCTATCTCACTTGGGCTGCAGTACGGGGTACCATTAGAAGAATTCGTGGAGGCCTTCACCTTCACGCGTTTTGAGCCTGCAGGTCTTGTCACCGGCAACGAGACGATTAAAAACGCCACATCGGTTCTTGACTACATCTTCCGCGAGCTCGCGGTGTCCTATCTGGAGCGTCATGATCTTGCCCATGTCGATCCGAGGGAAATCGTCGGGGGTACGGGCCTTGGCTCCTCAGACGAGGATACCGATGACGAGCTTCATCAGGAAGCGCCTGCTCAGAAGTTCGTCTCTCGTGGTCTTATTCGCGGAGGAGCCATTCGTATGGCCGAGCGCGAGGTAAGCGACGAAGCCTCCAATGCAGTCACGGTAATGCAGAGCGAGATTAATTCCGCCTTCCCGCAGACCGAAGGCGCGACCGCGTTGAAACCCGATGCGGAAGTCGTCTACGCGCATAAGAACGTGGCACACACGGAGAGGTCGGCTAAAGGACGCGAGGCCGATCGCCGAGCGGAAGCGCGCATCCGTGGGTATGAAGGCGAAGCCTGCCGCGAGTGCGGAAATTTCACGCTCGTGCGCAACGGCACGTGCCTGAAATGCGATACGTGCGGCTCAACGAGTGGGTGCAGCTGAGGATCAGCGATCTGCGGAGATCCCTGAGTTCTGCGCTATCGACTTCAACCGACACCGAATCGTTGTATTGATTTGTGATCTCTGATTATGCCGCGTTTCTTGGCGCTAAGCTCGTGCGGAGACCTATGTCCGACCCGTCGCATCCTGAGGCCGGCCCCGCACCTGCAAGCGTCTATCTGCTTGCCGGGCATCTTGATGCTGCTCTAGCTATTGGCGAGGATCTCAACAAAGTACACTATGGTTGGCCTGGGCCCTTACCGCGCGAACTAGAGGGCATCGCGGCAAACCGTACCGGTCAGCGCGATGCAGTTGAACGTATCCGCATGCTAGAGCTAATGCTCTTGTCACGCGTCCTAATTGGGCGCGAGTGGGCCGCCGATCTGACCTCCAAGAACGAGAGCTTCGGTGCGATTGCCCGGCTCTATGTGTCGTCAACTGCCATTCTTGCTGATGCTGCTGAGGAGTGCGCGGATTCAACCGAGATCGATTTCGATACCGGAGATGGCCTGACCGCCTATGTGCGAAGCCGCGGGCTGATCGCAGCGGATGCCCCTGCGTTGGATGATGCTTCGCCTCTCACAGTCAACGACGATCTCCTGGTAGCCCGAAGGTTCCGCCTCGGCCTACTGCTTGATCTCGTCTCAACGTTTCTCAATGCGCTAGAGGTCGAGTATGATCTTTTCCTCGAAATCGAAAACGGCGGCGAACCGGCGTCTATCGACCAGCTCGCCATCGCCCCTGCCTAATCCACCTACTGCTTTCGCCTAGCTTCTTGACGCGTCCCTCATATGCCGACGGTGCGACTCCGTAATTGAATTTGCGTGAAAGTTATCGCGTTTCGCCTGTTTTGACCGAACAGCGGCGGTCCGCACTTGCCTGGTGCGCCGGAGGTTTTTCCCCTTGGTGCGCAATTGCGATTTGCGTGAAGCCACCTTCTTCCTGCGTTTGACGTTGCGTGTCGAGCGGGCCTTCTTTTTTATTCTCGACGTCCGCTTGATGGGCTGCGCCTTGGCAGGATTCGATGCGATGGCATCCGCACCCTGCCTCTGCGGATCTTTGGCGGTGGCGCTTGTCGTTGCAGCCGCAGCTTCGAGTTCCGCGATACGCGCTGTACGCACGGTCTTGACCTCTAACTCTTTACCCTCGTACCTGTCGTTTGGGTCAAGGATGGTAGAAGAATCCGACTTCGGACTGTGGACTGCGGCGAGCCTAGTTTGTGCATGGCTGTGCGGTTGAGGCGCTTGCCCAACAAGAAACTTATAGCCGGGCGTGGAAAATACACTCGATGTCACCGGCGCCAGCAACGACGTGGCCGAGGCCTGCAACGCATAGGCCACAGCCATGCCTCTTTCCGCCTCCTCGACGCTGGAATATTTGCCAATGTCACCCGGCACTCTGGCATAGGTGCGGTGCTTAGAGTACTTGGCCTCCGCCGGCTCCGGAGCCTTCACTACTTGGACGTAAACGTTAGCCACGCCCTTGCCCTCGAAGCCCAACCTTTTTGCGGCGGCGCGAGAGAGGTCGAGTTTTCGATTCTTATGGTAGGGACCTGCATTGTTGACACGCACGACGAGCGCGCGTTGCGTCTCTGGATTCCACACAAGCAGAGTTGTGCCATCGGGATAAATTGGGCTTGCGGTATTGTCCGGATGATCTGGACGAAAACGTTCGCCTGACGACGTGAGCCCACAAGGGTTGTGGCGATCGCGACGACAGTCGTCATAGTGCGATGCGACTATCGATTGCTCACGACCAACAAGCGCACGCGTTTCCTCAATCGTCTTCACACGGTGACAAACTCCGAAATAGCAATATGTCGAACCGGGTGTTTTCGCGTCGGCCGGCGTTGTCGTCTTGACGGTTAGAGCCATCACAGCAATCACACCAAGGCTCCACATGATGCTACCGAAGCGCAAATGTCTCGCCCATAGAACACTGCCATTCAGCATAACTCACTCCACGCTTGTTATTGACCTGTAACGGCGCAAACGCCGCGCATCTCGGTCGTCATCCTTTATGGATGCGCCCAAGCGCGCGGTAAGCATCAGGTAGAAGCGAGAATTCGATGGCAACGCGATGCGTAAATGCGTCGCAGTGGTAACAGGGAGAAAGTGCGTCAGAGCAAGCGGTTAACCTTAAGCTTTACAGTTAACGTCTCAACAGCAGTTTCTAGGCGGGCAGAATCGACCGAACGTAAAACAAGTTGTGTTTTTACACCCGCGGCCGTGAACGACGGGTAACTGCCCATTGCAACATCCGGATACATTTCTTGATGCTCCGCAAATAGATCCGCAACGTCACCTTCAGCCCGCGCGAGCATGATCGTGCTGGTCTGCAATTTAGTCCCTGTCATCAAGTTTGGGGTCACATCGTCGAGCATCACCTGCATCACGTCTGGCACACCTGCGAGGACGATGACATTGGCAATCATGAAGCCAGGCGCAACCGAAATCGCGTTTCGAATGAGCATCGCACCTCGAGGAACCCGTGCCATTCTCAGTCGCGCCGGCGTCGCCTCAACTCCGCGCTTTGAGAAGTACGCAGTGAGAAGAGCGAGCGCACGTTCATCAATTCCGATTGGGACGCCGAGCGCCTTGGCGACGCTGTCAGCCGTGATGTCGTCATGCGTTGGGCCAATCCCGCCGGTCGTAAACAAGTAGGTGTAGCTAGCACGCAGTGCGTTTATGGCCTCAACAATCGCTGCCTCGTCGTCGGCAACGACACGCACCTCCTTTAGCCGAATGCCGACGAGCGTCAAATGCTCAGCGATGTAGCCAATATTGCGGTCTTTGGTGCGACCCGAAAGGATCTCGTCACCAATCACCAAGACGGCCGCCGTGATCTCACATTCATCGCTCACTTGGAGCTCCATAACTATTGCTAACGCCACACGGTCTAGCAGCGCGGTCACACAACGATGAGGCCCAGCTGTCATCTTTCCAGGCAAGCGTTGCGAAGTGCTCGGACACTATCCTAAGTTTATCGCATGCGATTTACTTCCCCCCTCAAGCGCGGCCGCCTCCTCAAACGGTATAAGCGCTTTCTTGCCGACGTCACGCTCGATACCGGCGAGTCGATCACGGCAACGTGCCCCAATACGGGTTCGATGCTGGGGCTCACAGAACCAGGATCCACGGTTTGGCTATCGGAAAGCGACAGCCCCACGCGCAAGTACCGTCATACCTGGGAACTGATCGAGACCGACCTCGGCAGTGGTGCGTCACTAGTCGGCATCAATACGGGTCATCCCAACCGGCTCGTTACCGAAGCCATCGAAGCACGGCGCATCCGCAAGTTTGCCGGTTATCAGACACTGCGGCGAGAAGTGAAGTACGGCGCAGCAAGCCGCATCGATATTCTTATGGAGGACGCCAAGAAGGGGCGTTGCTACATCGAAATCAAGAACGTGCACCTGATGCGGAAAGCTGGACTTGCAGAGTTTCCCGACTGTGT
>JAUVPN010000074.1 GCA_030598645.1 Hyphomicrobium sp.
CCAGCGTATGTATGAAATTGAATGAGGATAACGATCAACTCTCGATGCAGTTTTGAAACATTGCGCGACCCGGAAATGGTGTTGAACCGCGCACAATCGGATCATCCAAACCATGTAAATGACGATCATTGCGGATGAAATCGATCTTCATCCAGGCGCAATCGCCTCCCGCTGAGCTGTCGCGGTAAGGCCGCAGGCGCTCCTCCGGCCGGGCACGACCGCCCTATCCCAACCGCCCGGGCCACGTGTGGCGCATTAATGTCAGGTTTCCTTCGTCCCGCGTTCGATGGCGAGCCAACCGATGAGCAGGACGGTGAGCATCAATACCGCAGTCGCGAGGAAGACAACGCGGAAATCTTTGGTCATCACGAAAAGCGTCCCGCAGACCGCCATACCGATCGTGCCGCCGAGAAGCTGCGACGTCATGGCAATCCCGCCAGCCTGGCCTTGCTTGCTCGCGGGAACGGCATTCATGATGGCCCGTTGCGGCGGCATGAAGAGAAATGGTGACGCTCCTCCCCAGATGAGCAACGCGGGAAGGAGGAGCCAGTAGTTGTCCCAGACGACGGCAAAGCCGACCCAAAGCAAGGCCAGGCCGGCAGCCGTCAAACCTGCCAGCGTCGGAATGCGCGAGCCTACCCGGTCGGCAAGCCGCCCGGACAATGCGGCCGTGAAAGGCGCCGGCCCGACGGCCGCCACTAAGGCAAGCCCGGCTTCGAGGGGCCTCATATTCAATGCGTTCTGGAGATAGATGGCGCCAAAGACGATGACGGCGATCTTGCTAAATTGTGCGGCAAACACCACGATGTTACAGGCAGAAAACGTCGCACTGTCGAAGAGATCGACGTCAATCAATGGTGTGGCGATGCGGCGCTCGACCACGGCGAACGTCGCCAGAAGGGCGAGCCCTGCGATCAGCAGCGCCAAGATCGCCGGATCGGACCACCCCCACTCCGGCCCTTGCATGAGGGCAATGACGAACAGGCTAAGCCCACTTACCAGCAACATGAGACCCAGGTAGTCAAATCTCGCTGTTGCTTGTTCCCTGGGTGGATTAACCCAGGCGGCCGCAACCATCAGCGCAATTCCGGCAGCGATGGGTGGATTAATCCAGAAAATCCAGCGCCAGGAGAATACGTCGGTGACAAAGCCGCCGATCAGAGGCCCGAGCGCCAAGAATACAGTACCGATCGCGCCATAGATTCCTAACGCCAATCCACGTTGTTCTTTGGGAAAGGCGATGGTCACCATTGCGATGGAGGAAGGGAAAATGACAGCGGCACCGATGCCCTGAATAGCGCGCGCCGTAATGAGCCAGGAGCCATTTTGGGCGAAGCCGGCCGCAAGCGAGGCAACGCCGAAGATCACGACACCTAGGATGAAGAGCCGCTTGAGACCAATCACGTCGCCGAGCTTTCCGGCGGCCGCAGCTAAACCGGCGAAGACAAGCAAGTAAGCGTTGATCACCCAATGAGCGGCGACCTGGGACAGGCCAAGATCGCGTTTAACCGATGGCAACGCCACGCCGACCACCGTCTCGTCGAGCAAGATCAGCCCCACGACTCCCCCCATGGCGACAAGGATCCACCACTTTCGATTTTTGTCATTGAGGATTTGCATCACTCACGCTGCGGCCCTTTTTGTTCGCTGTAGACCCAATTCATCTGCGCTGTGCCGTCACAGGCGGGTCTGTCCTGGAGTCTGATTCTGTGTCAGCTACGTGCCAATAGCCTTCATGCGCTTGCTCGTGTCGAGTGAGCAAGATCGTCTGCTTGGTTCCACGTACTGTCAATTGATGTTACGCAGCAAATAGAAAACGGGGCCACCTTAACTTTCGCAACACGCTGCGGATACCTAGCACCATGAGAATCACGATCTATCACAATCCCGCCTGCGGAACCTCACGCAATACGCTCGCCACGATCCGCCAGCGCGGCGAGGAGCCCGAGGTTGTCGAGTATTTGAAGACGCCTCCTTCGCGAGAGCGATTGGTCGAGCTGATCGCGGCAATGCGCGTCCCCGTACGTGAGGTCTTACGCAAAAAGGGCACGCCATACGATGAGCTTGGTCTCGACGACCCCAAGTGGACCAACGACCAACTTATCGACTTGATGATCGCTCACCCCATCCTCATCAACCGGCCGATTGTTGTGACGCCCAAAGGGGTGCGCCTCTGCCGCCCATCAGAGGTGGTGCTTGAGATCCTTCCCGAAGGATGAATTGGCTGGTCTGTGTAGGAGAACGGCTGGGTGGCGATCGACATGTTCGCGCGACGGCGGTCTGTGGTGGACATAATAACTTGCGCCCGGCCGCTTGGCCGGGCGCCTTTTTAATGCTCCCCGGGGCAAGCAAGGCAGCGCTTTATTCGATTTCTGGGCGGCGCAGGAACAGCCAAGCGGCAGCCCAAAGGTTTAGCATCACGAAGAACGGGACGATCACGGTCAGCGCCAGCGCCATTGGGTAAACGAGCAGTGCTTCGCTGGCGGGCGGCCCCTCAAACACCTGCAACGCCCCCGGCAGGCCCATTTGCACAAGTGGCCCCGCCGGCAGGGCGACCACGGCAAAGCCAAGCAGGTTCCAATGGGCTAGTCCGCGCCAGCCGATCGCACCGCGCCGGATTGCCACGCGATCCATGGAGCCGACAAGCCGAATAATAGGTCGGTGATGCCGACGCCGAGTTCGAAATGGAGCGGGAACGCGCCCTGCATCGTTTTGATCAAGGTTCCCAGCGCGGTTATGCGCACAGCCTGGACATAGACGAGCCATTGCGGCGGCGTCACATCGAGAATGCCAACCAGTGCGTGCCGAAAGTCGCGGGAAATTGCGAGTGCGATGCCAACGATGGCAAACGGGACGAGCGGCAACCACAATCCAGGCATCCATTTCAGCAGTCCCGACGCCAAATAGGTGCCACTCGACGCAAGATGGGCACTCAAAACCGCCCAGGCCACGAGAATGGCCAGGACCGCCCAAGTCACGAGCCGCTCACTGCGTGTGAGGCACTACGGCGCTCGGCGCGGAGCGCCAGCCAGCCGACGAACCCGAAAAGTCCGGCAATCAGGAACGGGATGGTCGAAACTGCATCTTCACATCCCTTCAGGTGTTTATGTGCCGTAGCCGCCCGCCGGACGCCATGGGCGCCTCGATTGATAAGGCGCTGAGCACGTTAGTTTACTCAAGCGAGGCCGTGTTAAAGTTTCATTAACCAAATCAGCGCCAGCTCTGGCTAAGCAAAGGGGCGGTGATGATTGATGCAAAAAGCACTTTACAGACTTGAAGACCATCTTTTCTACAGCGCCGCTGTGATGTCACCATGCAACCGGCAGCGGCTGCTCCTCTTAGCGAGCCGAACGTTGGGCACCATCGGAGATTTCTTAGATCTCCTGCGACCAAAGGGTCGCTCGAATCCTGCTCGGTGATGTTTGGACCGGGTCTGTACTGTTGGCCAGCGCCGCGCGGCTCATCGCCAAGGATCGTCTGGCGAAGCGCCCTGATCCATCCCTAAAGTTAGCAACTTCAGCTGCCTGCAAAACCCGCTCGTCATGACGAGCAACACTAAGCCCGCCAAGGATTGCCTTGGCGGGCTGTCGGTGTGTTTAGGTTCGAAGAATTTGCTCAGTGTCAATTCACGTCGTTCTCTGACAAGAGCCCGTGCTTGATCAGCTCCTCGCGAGTCATGACGCGGTCGGTCAAGAGCTTCTCAGCCGTTGCCTTACGCTGCGCCTTTACCTTCTCAGCAAACTTCAAAAGTTCAGCCATGGTTGGTATTGGCAGCCCCATCATCGATCCCCGCTTCTGTCCACACAGCGTGGGTGTTTAAGAGAGTCTCAGGTAGTATAGAAGTGGCATGAACGCACTCTTCCCCAGCCTTCGTATGCCCTCTCCAGTTGTACAGCATGTTCAGGGTCGTGTTTGGGTAGGCGCTGTTAAATCGAAATGCTTGAAACTCAGCGACAGCTATGTCGCCTTCGCTTTCTTCGCTCTATCGCTTGAGTCTTTCATTCGCCTCTTAGAGAGACGATTCGATCTCAAGCACTTTGCGGACGTTGGCAATAGCACGCCTATTTTCGCGTTTCCAAGCGGCGGCGTGCGCCGATTGATGCTTCAGAGCATCACCATTTGGAAAATCAAGCGCCTGATCGCCGACATCGTCGCTTGGCGGCTTCCCGTCGGCCCTCAGAAGATGCACAAGACAGGGGCCAAGACCGGTAAGGCGGCTAAGATGAGTTGGACGCTGTATCGAACTTGCTCTGATCCCGATTAGCGCCACACTCCTCGTTGTACTCGCGCGTGCCAATTTGCATCGTGTCGATGCCGTCAGTCACCGCCACCCCGGTTCTCATCACTGGCGCGTACGAACCGTGCGACTTGAGAAAACGGTAGAAGGCACAGGGGGAAAGGGGTCATCAATGATCTGCGATACGCTCCTACAGGTCTTCAAGAACACGTCCTTTGAAGACATGGTCGAGATTTACGTCCGCGAAGACGCGAACATCGACACCTATTATTACCAAGCAAACGCACACCGCGCGATTAAGAGTGATTTTTATCAGATCGGGGTGATGCTGTTTGGTAATCGGTGGGCCAGCGATCCCGACGTGAAGGAGATTGCAGGCTACCGGTGATGACTAGTTAGATCTTCGGCGCCACGCGCCACGAAACATTAGCGCACATCGCCGGCCTCGTGATCGCGAGCGCCAGCGT
The DNA here is from genome assembly GCA_030598645.1 of Hyphomicrobium sp. The sequence continues at coordinate 4,705 of JAUVPN010000074.1, forward strand.
TGTCCCGATGATGGTAATCGCGAGCGCGCTAGGCCTAGACGGTGAAGCGCGCTCACAGACATCCGGCCGGGCCGTTCGTCGTTCTTGCGCAGTCGTACCAAGAAAAAGGGCGCCGGTCCGGGGGGGGACCACGCGCCCATCAACTGCCACCTGCCCTGGGGGAAAAGGGCGATCCTCCGCGAGGGAACCGGAGGAGGGGTGGCTGACTCTCATATAGGATCGGATCTGCGCGTTTCATTGCGACACTTTGGCACCCGCGCCGGGTCGGCTGCCCCGCCTGATTTTTCGCCGATTCTTGATCTCAAGAAGGGCACCGGAGAGGCCGGTCTATGCTCCCCGGGTCTTTCTCGAGCCTTGTCGCTTGGAGCTGCCAACGCGTCGTGAATGACCTCTGTAAGCCCCCGAAGGACATTCTGGAATCGGGCCCGCGCGAGTACTGTTACTGAGGATTGAGAGTAGAGTAGAGGTCTTCGCGCGGAGTCGATGCGTCTCCTGGCCGGTCCCGGCCCTAAGCGAAACGGCGCGAGGAATTTAGGAGGCGGCGCCATGGATCAGGTCATATCCGCGGAAGTGGACGGAGAAACGTTTGCCGGCAGATATGAGGTAAAGTCCGGCTGCGTGATCGTTCGCTATGTCCGGACTGATGGTCACTTCGCGCAAAAAACCGCACCGGTCGGTGCCAGCGCGGAGGAGACCGCCCGCACACTGCTGCGCGAACTGGTGCTTGAAGTCGGTTGAGCCGCGCACAACGCACGACGCGTTCATCTTCAAGATGTAGCGATACCTGGCGATTAGTGGTTCTTACGATGGCGTCCGAAAAGCCGCCACTTCGTATGTGTCTTCCTGTAAGTCACCGGACGGGTGAAGAGTTTCTTGGTGCGGGTCATCATGTGGGTGAGGTAGCAGCCCTTTCGCACACCGTGATCGCCGCGCATGCCACCAGCTTGTGCGGTTGCGGAAAAGGTTAGCACCGCTAATGTGGCCACCGTGACAGCAGCCATCAGCCGCTTTGACATCTTAATTCTCCCAATTGCAATGCAGAACAAAACACATGAGTTTGAGCAAGCTAGCTCACGCTCAGTTAGCGATGCCTAGAGCGGCCAAGTCATCCTGTTCTTGGGAGTTTGGTAAGCAGGTAAGGCTAAGAATGCGTGATTAAGTGTCCCGAAGCAGCCAATCGCGGCGCGATGTGATGCCTAGTGGCCAAGGATGACCCCTGGCGTGAGGATCTGCTCACGCACGTAGAAAGCCCAGCCAATCGTTATTAGCTGGGCTTCAACACGCGCGATCTGCGGTGCCTTGAAATTATTCCCCCAGGCCGGACCTGGAGCTATTGGGGAATTTTTGCGTGAGCATCCCAAATCAGGCGCTTAATGACCTCGGTCCGCGAGGGTATCGTGGGATGGGCCCGGCGTAGATTGTCCAATTGCTTCAGGGTGTCAGCGTCCAAGCCGACGGAAACTGTATGATCCACTTGAGTGCTCCTTCTTGTGAGTGTCGCAGTGTTAAGCTCACCTTGATGAGTAGCGCTTGTGACTGGAAGAAGCTGTTCCCTGCGTGACGCGGTGAGTGGGGAGGGGATGGGCGCACATAACTCCCGTAATTTTTACGGAGCTTTCGCGGTCGCTGCCTTGGTATCTGAGGTCGTCGCCTTCCCGATGTAACAATAGCAAAAGAAAAGGAGCTCTCTGGTAAGAGCCGGGGAGCTGGCGGCGAATGTCGCAGTTTTGGTCAAGACAAGGCACCGGTGACATGAGGACGAACGAAGAGACAGTCTGGTCAGCCAAGATCGCCGGAATGCCACTTAACCTCTGGATCGCACTCGTGATCGAGTTAGCACTTTTCGCAGCGCTACTATTCGTGTCTGCCGGCACATTGGACTGGCCGGCGGCCTGGGTCTTCCTGGCTCTTTTTGCCTTGGGCGCGATTCCGGCCTCCATCGATCTTGCCAAACATAACCCTGACCTGCTCGATGAGAGGATGAAATGGCCGATCCAGCCCAATCAGCCGCTGTGGGACCGCGTTCTGATGATGACCTTGTTCGTTTTGGTCGTCGCCTTGTTCGTGGTGCCGGGGCTTGATGTCCGGTGGGGCTGGTCGCGGATGCCGCTTTGGCTCCAGATCGTCGGCGGCATCACTCTGCTGGTGACGTTCTATTTGTTTTTCGTGACGATGCGCCACAATCCCTATCTGGCCTCGGTGGTGAGGATACAGAAGGAGCGCGGCCACAAAGTCATCTCAACCGGACCTTACGCAATCGTCCGCCACCCCTTCTACGCCGCAGCCATTCCGTTCTTTCCGGCCATCGGACTTCTACTCGGTTCATGGTGGGCCGTTTTCCTGTCGCTGCTCGTGATCGCTATCTTGGCATATCGCGCAGTGAAGGAAGAGCGCCTCCTGGAGCAGGAGTTGGAGGGGTATGCCGACTATATGAAAAGAGTGTGCTTCCGGCTCGTTACTTATGTTTGGTGAAACGGCTGATCCTGGTGGATATGCTCAAAGCACTGCGAACGGTCCGCGCATATGGGAAGAACGGCAGAGTAGACGAACCATGTGACACGTAGAGCCCAATGATGAGGTCTAGCGCAATGACAGACCCTACCGACGATGAAAAAGAGGACGCGCCATCTCTTTGGGGCGGCAAGCTCGACCGGCCTTGGAAAGTCGCCCTAGTCATCGGCGCCATGTTCGCCTTGTATGTCGCCACCACCTATGTGGCCGGTATGTACTGAAACGTAGCCCGCCGGGGCGATCCTGGCAGGACTATCTATTTCCGAACCGGACGATGTGGCATGTGGCACATCGAGCCCAAGAATGCCGCCTGGCGCGAGGTTCACCTTGCGCGCGTGGAAGGCTTCAGCAACTGCCTTTGGCTATCGGCACGCGTGGGCCGATAAGTCATCCGGTGAGAAACTTGATGCGGGGATCTTTCGATGAGGAGCGGAGGTTGGCAGGTCTTGAGCTACTTAAGCTTCGCGAAGAAGACGGCCAGGTATGCGGCCAACTCGCCTAGGTTCTCGAAGAACCGCTTGCGCTCGTCGCTCGTCGAGGCATATGCCACGTCGTCAAAATAGTTTTCGAGCCGACAAAATGCGTGCTGCATCGTTACCGCTCCGCCATGAGAGCGATACTTTAGATCAATTTCCTTAAATACCCTCTAAGCAAGCAAAGGGACCCTTAAGCCTCAGCTTGCATCGCAGCATCACACACCAGTGAAGTTCATTTACCGGAGGTAATTGCGGTGCGCACGTAACGTACCCTGACGCCCAGCGAAAATGCTTGTGTAAGCGGCTTCGGTCACAAGACCAAGGAAGAATAACATGGCTGAGTTCATTCGCAGCGGCGTCATTGTGTGCATGGGTCTGAGCGTGATGAGCGCGGGCGTCGTGGTCGTTCTGTGTTGATGACGACCTGAACCCCTGGTGCCAACGCAAATGGCGATAGCTCCCAGAAACTAAATCAAAACAGGAGGCGATCATGGTCCGCGACTTCGTTGCCCTAGCGATTCTCCTGATGATCATCGCCCGCGCCTTTCGCCTTCAAGAGGATGATCCATTGGAGCCTTTTGTGCAGGGTTAGATCGTGTAAATTGCAACAGGATTGGCGTTGCGACCAAGGCTATAAATCGTCACTGAGTAGGGTTGCGATGATCTATCACGTCCGTGCCAAGTTCCGCGAGGATACGGCAGCTGAGTTTCTTGCAAAGCTCACTGACGGCACGATTGAAAATCAACGTCCCGACGGTCGAGAACTGGTCGCGTCGATGAAACGAGCCGTGGTTAGCGAAAACGGCCTCATTGAGTGGAGTGAACTGTGTTACTGCGACCCACCATTGGCGCATGAACGTGCAACGGTGCTCGACTCACACTTCGACGACATATCAGTGGAGCCGATTGACGCCTATGAAAACTACAGCGGCCGCGCGTTCATGGACTACCTTCGTGAGGTCGTAGGGCAGGTTTCATAAGTCCTTCCATGCGAGCGACATCACCCAAGACAGTTGTCGGCGCTATCTGGAGGGGAACAGCGCCAAGCGCCGGTATCAATCATTAGAGCAGCGCCTGAGAGCGGCGGTTTCGCCATGGCACGGCGAGACGTGCCGTCTCCAATTGTGGACCGGTTGACATTTCGCGGGGCGGCTCAAGGCCGGCTCGAGAGCCGTGCACGAGAGGAGCGAGCGCCAACGCACCGCCGCCGCTCGAAATAGACATCTAAGGAGAGAAAGCCTATGCGATCTCTAGCTGCCTGCGCGCTGGTCCTGGCGCCCCTCACTTTCGCACCTGCTCATGCCGCTAGCATTGTTCCCAACCTCGGGCAATCGGCCGATGGCATTATTGCGGTGAATTCCGGTCGCTATGTCAGTAAAGACTGTACGCCCGTCAACGGTCCGTACGGCTTTTATGGAAGCATCTTTTGCCGGCCCACTAAGCAGGAACACCTGCGCAATCTTGGCTCGAACTGGCCGCAGAAAAAGCCGGACTTCCGAGCATACAAGAACTACATCCTGGGGTGGTGAAGCGGTTAGCCGCAGTATCATCCATTGAGCTGCTTTGACGTCCCAGAGAAGCTCGTGCACGGCCGCGATTTTTCTTGAATCCCGTCATCTAGCGGGTATTCATTTCGGCCGTGTACGACTCTCTGCGAGTCGGGCAATGGCTTTCTAGCGTTAGGATCGCGGCATGTGGCACATCGAGCCCAAGAATGCCGCCTGGCGCGAGGTTCACCTTGCGCACGTGGAAAGCTTGGGCAACCGCCTCTGGCTGCGCTGCAACGCGTGCGGCCACAGCTTGACGTCTGAGCCTCGCGCGTTCGCCAGCGAACATCACCTCGATATGCATACGCCGTTGCTCACCATCGCGCGCCGGCTGAAATGCACAAGCTGCAACGCGCGCAAGGGCCACTGCTGGCCAGAGCCGTATGGGATTGAGATGAAGGGTCGGCAGCGCCTGACTAGACCCAACAGTTCATGAGCCGGCAGCTACGCTGTCGGCGGTGTCGTGGGCGTTGTTGGCGCGGTTGTCGTCTCGGGTACCTCGCCCGGCGGATCAACTCAGATCAAAACCCCGGCGATTATCAGGACAAAAGCCAATATGAAGGCAATGATGATGACGGCGATCCGATTGGTGGAATC